>CANOIR010000001.1 GCA_947566125.1 uncultured Ruminococcus sp.
GCGTCTTGCCGGCGTGTATCTATTTGTAGTATCTTATTTTATGGTTTATCATCGGTCTTTCGTTGAAGATCATTCGTACAAAGCGATTTCCAATTGGCAGGATTATCGTAATGCAATTTCTCTGCCAGTAGTGCTTATTATAACAATTGCAGGATTTATCATAGCAACATTACTGAAGTCAGCATTTCTCAAAAACACAAGAACGGATAGCTATTTCTGCATAGGCGGTCTTGTTGCATTTTCACTTATATCATTATGGAGATGCGATAATTTTTACTATGCTGTAGTATTCATTCTTATAACTGCTTTACTTGGTTATTTTGCATATAAATATGACAGAAACCATTCGAAGGTAAGACTTCATGGAATAGCAGCAGCAATCTTCATTACTTTCTGTTTATTGATTTCTGGAGGATTTATTGCATTATTTACAGTGTATAGATATAAATCATATGGTACTTCATGTTTTGATGCTGGAATCTTCACTCAGATGTACCATTCAATGATAAATGATCTTTCATTGATAACTACTTGTGAGCGTAATAGATTTTTATCTCACTTTGCTGTTCACTGTTCGCCTATATACTATTTACTGCTTCCGTTTTATTATTTCTTTCCAAGTACACAAACTCTTCTGATTTCTCAAGCTGTTCTTGTAGCAATTGGTGTAATTCCTCTTGTGCTTATCTGTAAGAAAAATAATTTTACAAATTCAGTTATAGTATTTTTCAGCATGACATATCTGTTCTGTGCTGAACTTATAGGTCCTTGTTTTTATGATTACCATGAAAATTCATTTTTGCCGCCACTGCTTATGTGGCTGTTCTATGCGATTGAAGGCAAGAAAAAGATTTTACTGTATGTCTTTACTGTTTTAGTTATGCTTGTAAAGGAAGATGCACCTATTTATATAGTATGTATAGGTGTATATCTATTATTTAGCAAAGACAAGCAGGGAATTCGTAAGCATGGTGCAATTATGTCAGGTCTGGCAGCTGCTTATTTTGTAGTAGTTACTACACTTATGGGAATACATGGAGAAGGCGTTATGACGTCCAGAACCTATGGTAACCTTATGATCGACTATGATGCTGGTTTTGGTGAGGTAATCAAAACAGTTATTATGAATCCGGCATATTTCTTAAGCCAGCTTATAACTGAAGATAACCTGGTATTCTTCCTTACTGTTATGATCCCACTTGGAATGATGCCGTTTTTCACCAAAAAGTTCTCACGTCTTATGTTAGTCGTTCCATTTATTTTAATGAATCTTGCAAGCGGATATGCCTATGCAAGAGAAATCGGTTTCCAATATGTATTTGGTACATCCACTTGTCTGATATATGCTACAATTATAAATACAGCTGATCTAAGACCTAAGAAACGTCAAGTGATATCGGCATATACAGCTATGGCATCACTTTATATGTCTACAGCATTTCTTTCTGGAAAAGTTTATTTTTATGAACTTTACTCCAACAATCAGGAAAAATATCAAAAGCAGGATGAGCTTTTGGAAAGCATTCCTGAAGATGCTTCACTTGCTTGCGATACATTTTATATACCGCAAACTGCTAACAGAAAAGAAGTATACCTGCTGGATGATGCAAGTGCTCCAATTATTCCGACTACTGATTTTGTCGTTATTCGCCTTGATGTTGAATATGAATTTGAAGAAAGCAAAGTAGCACAGCTTTTAAATGATGGCTACACATACTATAATGGGGATGAATCTATTATGGCAATTTATGTAAGTCCTGATTATGAATTTAAAAACTGATTGCTGATCAAAGGATTTACTATATGAAAAAATTAAAAAGAAAGGTTTTAGATAATGAACAAACAGGATAAAATCACTATTATTGTCCCATGTTATAATGAGGAAGAAACGATTCCTATTTTTATCGAAGAAATGAATAAGATATATAAACTGATGCATAAGAAGTATAACGTTCAGATGGAATATCTGTTTGTAGACGATGGTTCAAAGGATAATACTCTTGAAGTTATGCAAGAAGCTGCTGAAAAGCATTCTCATATAAGCTATATATCTTTTTCACGAAACTTTGGTAAAGAGGCTGCAATGTTTGCAGGATTGGAAAATGCTGATGGTGACTATGTAGTTATTATTGATGTTGACTTACAAGACCCACCAGAACTTGTTGAAGAGATGTATGTAACATTAAAAAACAACAAAAAATATGATTGTGTTGCATCAAGAAGAGTGGATCGTAAAGGTGAGTCTGCTATCCGTTCATTTTTTGCAGAAATGTTTTATAAAATCATCCGCAAACTTTCAAAAGTAAATATTGTTTCAGGTGCACGTGATTTTCGTATGATGAAACGTCAAATGGTTGATTCCATTGTATCTTTAAGAGAATATAATAGATTCTCCAAAGGAATTTTCCAGTGGGTTGGTTTTGAAACTAAATGGATTGATTTTGAAAACAGAAATCGTGTGGCAGGTTCAACTAAATGGTCATTCTGGGGACTTTTGCTATATGCAATTGATGGTATGATCGCATTTTCTACTGCACCGCTTGCATTATCATCTATTATGGGAATTGTTTTCTGTATCATTGCACTTATAATGGTTTTAGTATTCTTTGTACGTGCTATGATATGGGGTGATCCTGTATCAGGTTGGCCATCGCTTGCATGTATTATTTGTTTTATTGCAGGAATCCAGCTGTTTTGCAATGGAATTACCGGATTATATCTGTCTAAAACATATTCTGAAGTTAAGGGCAGACCTCAATACATTATAAAAACTAAACACAAGTGTTTAGAAGATTCAAAAGAAAATAACGACTAAATAATTATCAAGTGATTTTCTAAAATAAAGAAAGGCTGTTGCAAAGATTTGAGTTGCAACAGCCTTTTTGTTATTTCATATTTGATTTAAATCTAAAATTTAATTTTCCTTTATTTGAACAAATTGACTTTCATGACGTGTAAAGAAATCTGTACGTGGAGGTAAGAATTTTAGCTTATGATTTTTTTCAGTGAAATAGGTGAGTGGTTCAAAGATAGTATCCCATGACCAAAATCTTTCATCTACCTGCAAATACTCACGCAGTTTTTCTGTGCCGATCGGTGCCATTGGATGTAAAAGTATAGCAGTCGTACGAATCATGTGGAAGAGATTAGCAAGAATCTGTGAAAGCTCATCTTTAGAAAGCATATCAGGTTTAAGTGTTTTTGACATATATTTGCTGGCATTACGTATATAGCTATCAAGAACGTAGGTGCATTGATGGAATGCGAATTTAGACATATGACGTTCATATTCAAGAACGGCTTTTTTAGCATCAGCAATAATATTTTCTTCCGGCTTAATATCAGGCATAACACCGTCAAGTTCCTTTTGAGTGGTATAAAAAGCAGTACGAATTATTCTGTTATAAACATTAGACAAAAGCAAGCCGTCCTTTACCACTGGATCAGCATCTTCTGGTTTAGCATCGGGATTATATGGTTTTGGCATAAAGCTTACTGAACGCTGACCTAATCCCAGGCCAAGCCAATGCATTCTAAGCTGCTCAGATGTATAATAATTAAGCAAATCATCAGCCATAGGAGGTTTTACAGCACTTGAACTTGATGCTTTTTTATCAAGGAATAAGATATGGTGATTTGCCACAATTACGGGCAGCTGGAGTTCTCCATCAGCAGGATCACAAGTTTTTTCATCGCCAGATTGCTGTGCCATCCACATTGCCGGTTCAGCAATACCATAAAAATAAATATTATCCTGTCCGATAAACTGATAAACAGTAGATTCCTTACTGCACCAATAATCTTTCCACTCGTCAGAGTTATGACCTTCTTTTTCAAGATAAGTTTTTGTAAATGAAATAGGTGCCCAAAGTGATTCTGGCCATACCCAAACAGTAAGCCCTTCGGAATCCTCTAGGTTTGGTGCTGGTACACCCCATTCAATATTGCCTGTCAGACGGAATGGAACAAGTGTTTTACCAGTACGATAACGAATTTGATTTTCAGTTAAGATCTTGCAAGCCTCATCACAATCAGAAAGCGTTTTGAATTCAATTGTGAAGGATGGCTTTTTCTTTTCTTCCAAATATTCATGTTTAGGCATATTTTCACGAAGTTCAAAATACTTCTCTTCAAACTCACGCTTTACATAAATAACTGGAGGCTTCAGAAATTCTGAAATAGTTTTGTGTACAACAGGTCTTACATCTTTACGCTTCTGCATTTCAATAACCCAATCTTTAAGCAGATTTTCATAATTACGAAGCTTAAAATACCAATTAGTAACTGGTTTCATCGTAGGTGTTTCACCGGTAAAAGTGCTTACAGGATTCAAAAGATTTTCCGGCATATACTGATGTCCAAGGTCGCATTCATCAGCATATCCTTTTTCAGATGTACAACCTTCAACCGGACATTTACCTATAACTTGTCTGCCATTAAGAAAAACGCCTGCCTTTTCATCGAAAAACTGCATTGTTGTTATACGTTCAAGCTGACCTTTATCATACAATGACTGTAAAAACTCAAGAGTATATTTTGCATGAACATCTTTTGCCGGATCAAGTCCGGATGCTCCAAAAAAGTTTGGAGAAATAGCATAGGAATCCAGAGTTTCCTTTTGTTTTTTATGATTTCTTTCTACAAAGTCAACCAATGAGCCTTCAAACTCACCTTTAGCACACTTCTGTCTCCAGCTTTCTGCAATAGGAGAGCCATAGCAATCTGTGCCACTTACAAAAATCACATTTTCTTTACCAATACGGTCACGAAGAAAACGTGCATAAGTATCAGCAAATACAAGCATTCCACCAACATGACCAAAATGAAGTTCTTTATTGCCATATGGCATACCGCCAGTAACAACGGCTCTTTTGGGGAATTTTGGTCTCGGTATCTCAAAACTTTTCTTATTTTTATCCTGCATATTTTCCAGTCCTTTCGGATATTGATATTAGATTCACTAACTAAGTAATTATATCATAATTTCCAATAAATTGCAATACCTTTTTCCCTGCATTTTAAACTTTGAAAAAGTATGTGAACTATATAAAAATACTAAAAAAACAATTAAATTATATCATTCAACTTGACATATAACATTTAAGTGATTATAATTATATGTGACTGTATTTTTTGGAAATTGCTGTTGATTTTCCAATTCAAGCTTTGCATTTTGTCAGCTTGCTTACAGTTAAATGAGAATTTCTCAAAAGCGATATTTATATGAAAGGGGTCTATATCTATGACAGCAGCATCTATAGTAGCAATAATAATATTTGTTGCTATGTTCATCTTGATTATCACAGAAAAAATCGAGAAGCAAATCACAACCCTTTGTTGTGGCGCACTTACACTTATCTTTGTATTTGGTGTTTGTCTGCGTGATCTCGGTGCTATCTGGGATACTATCAATCTTTCAGCAATTGTAAATCCGGAGTTCTGGCATTCAACTGGTGCAGAGGCAGAATCCGGCGGCATTGACTGGTCAACTATCTTATTCCTTGCAGGCATGATGATAATGGTTGAAGGAATGGCAAGAGTTGGATTTTTCCGTTGGCTCTGTATGCTTATTGCCAAACTTGTACATTACAAGACAATTCCAATATTTATTGCCTTTATGTGTATGTCGTTTGTTTTGGCAATGTTCATTGACAGTATAACTGTTATTTTGTTCCTTGCATCAATAACAATCGAACTTGCACGACTGCTTAAGTTTCCACCAGTTCCAATGATTCTTGCAGAAATATTCTGTGCAAACCTTGGCGGTTCTGCCACAATGTGCGGTGATCCACCTAATATTATCATTGGTACTCAGCTTGGATACACATTTACAGACTTTATCACACATACTGGTCTTATTGCAATCATTTCATTTGCATTTATTTTGGTATATTTCTATCTGGTTATGCACAAAGAATTATCTGTTAATTCAGTATCACCTGAAGATTTTTCAAATCTTCCATCACCATCAAGTGCAATCACTGATAAAACGGGATTTATTATAAATACAATAATTTTCATTGCAGCAGTTGTTCTTCTTGTTACTCATGCTACCACACACCTTACTGTAGCATTTATAGGTGTAGCTGTTGCAGCAGTTACTTTGATCACTTCAGGAAAGCATATACCAGAAATTTTGAAAAAAGTGGACTACAAAACACTCTTGTTCTTTACCGGATTATTTGTAGTTGTAGCCGGACTTGAGAAAACAGGAGTTCTTGAAATTATAGCTAAATTTATTCAGAATATAAGCGGCGGCAATATATACCTCATGGTTGCTATTATAATATGGATATCTGCGATTGCGAGTGCATTTATTGATAATATTCCTTTTGCAGCTACTATGGTTCCGGTTATCAAAGCTCTTTCAGCAACAACAGGTGTACACATTGATGTACTTGCGTGGTCACTTGCAATGGGTACTGATGTAGGCGGAAGTGCAACACCTATTGGTGCATCTGCAAATGTTGTAGGTACATCAGCGGCTGCTAAAGCTGGTCATCCAATTGGATGGGGTAAATACTGTAAAAAAATGGCACCTGCAACTATAATTGTTCTTGTAATCAGTACAATATTTATATGTGCTTTCTATCTATAATAGTTTATAATAGTGTAAAGGAGGATAATACATGAGCAAACAATTGATTATTTCTATCAGCCGTGAATATGGAAGCGGCGGTCATGAAATTGCAAAACGACTTTCAGAAAGTCTGGGAATTTCATTTTATGATAGAAATATGCTTGATGAAATTGCCAATGAAATGAATGTTGATGTAGCTAATTTCCATAAATATGATGAAAAAAGAAAAAAGCCAATTATTTCCAGAACAGTACGTGGTCATTCCAATTCACCAGAGGAAATTATTGCTGATATTCAATTTGATTATTTAAAGAAAAAAGCTGATTCCGGAGAATCATTTGTAATTGTAGGACGTTGTTCTGAGTATGTTTTGCGTGAATATTCTGGAATGATCCCTATATTTATTATTGGCGATGAAGCTGAAAAAATAAATCGTGTTAAGGCAGTGAGAAACGTATCAGAATCAGAAGCTATTAGTATTATGAAACGTCATGATAAAACACGTAAAGCTTATCACAATTACCATTGTCCAAATAAATGGGGGGATTCAAGAGGCTATGAAATATCAATAAATTCAAGCAAGCTTGGAATTGACCATACTGTTGACCTGCTTGTAGATTTCATAAATATTCGCATGGGAAATGTTGATAAAACATAAGTATAAGCTTTTAAATCTGCTGTAATTTTAATATCTAAAGTTACAGCAGATTTTTATAAAAAACAAATATAAAAATTGGAGATGTATAAATGAAAAATAAATCAAAACTTATTGTACTCATGATAACAAGTGCATTGCTTTCAAATTTTGCCAGTGGCTGTTCTGATAATAACATCAGTAACAAAACTAAAAAAGATCTATTTGACGATGATTCTCAGACCAGTGATATATCATCATCTGATAATGAATACAGCGACATAATCGACAATGTTGATAGTGGCAGTGAAACTGGAAAAGTATATTCTCAAACTATTATGATCTATATGGTTGGCTCTGATCTTGAATCAATGCATGGTGCAGCTACTCTCGACCTTACTGAGATGGAAGAAGCTATGCCGTCAACAGGAGATAATAATATCGTTGTTTGTACAGGTGGAGCTTCCAAGTGGCAAAACACTTTAATATCTGAAGATGAACAGACGATTTTGCATCTTGAAGATGGTGCTTTTACTGTTGTTGATACTGTTGAATCAGAAAATATGGGAGAAGCCGAAAATCTTGGCGGTTTTATAAGTCAGTGCATGGAGCAATATGATACAGATCTTTATAGCCTTATCCTATGGGATCATGGTGCAGGGCCAATTCTCGGATATGGTCTTGATGAAAACTTTAACGATATTATGACACTTCCGGAAATGCAATCAGCACTTGAAAGTTCAGTAGGTCAATCAGGCAAAAAACTCGAATGGATAGGCTTTGACGCTTGTCTTATGAGTTCCATGGAGATTTGTGATGCATTTGCACCATATGCTAACTATATTATCGCTTCTCAGGAAACTGAACCCGGTTGGGGCTGGGATTATGAATTTTTATCATCCCTTTCACAGCCTGATATGGACGGTGCACATCTTGGAAAGCAAATAATTGATTCCTACATGGCATACGGAGAGGAAATCTTCGAAATGAATCCAAGAAGCTATGCAGATCTTACATTGTCATGTCTTGACCTTAATAAATATCAGCAGGCAGAAGACGCTCTTAACAACTTCTTTTCAGAAACTCATAAAACATTATCTACAGAAACATTTCCTCTTGCTGTACAGAAAAGAGGACGTGTAAAGGAATTTGGCGGATTTTCTTCGAGTTTCAGCTATTGTCTTGTAGATGCAGTAGACTTGATCGACAAGCTTGCTGATGATGAATCAGCAATTGAATATGGTAATGTTATTGACGCTATAGAAAATATGATTGTATATATGCGTACGAATGTTGAAAATGCTAATGGTATATCTATATGCTATCCTAACAATTCAGATAATGAATATTCTGAAATATGTTTGAAACTTGATGAATCAATAGATTTTGCTGAGAATTATGTAAAATATCTAAACGACTTTTATGCTATCCGCAATGGTGAAACTATTGCAAGCGATTGGAATATATCCGGTGATGAAGGCTATGTCTATGACATTGATGTTCCAGATGATGATGACTACTATGACGATGATTACAATGATGACGTAATCAGTGATGATAATGACGATGACGATAAAGATGATAAAGACACGGATATAGACGAAGATAACATTTATGCTAATGTTCAGTCCGGTAAGGATATATGTTTGCAGCTTACTCCACAGCAGAAAGACAATTTCGGAAGCGCTACATACTACATTCTTTGTAAGGCAAAAGAAGGCGGATTTACAGATAATATGGACGATGAGCGAATTGACGATATGTATGTATTTGTACATGGTGGCAAAAATGTAAAAATGGATAATAACGGCGTTCTTCATGCTTATTATAGCAATAATGCAGTTTATATCAAAGATGCGTCCGGCAAGCTTTCTGATATACCAATGGTACTTATTGACAACGATTCTTCATCTAAAGAAAAGCGTTATATGAGTTCTGTTGTACTAACATATGCTGCTGATGATATATCTGATTGGGATGTAAATTCCGCAAATCTTCAAATAATCGTAGACGATGCTCATCCAAACGGTGAAATAAGAAGTGCTGTTCCTATAATTCCAGATGATGAGATCCAAAGAGCAAGCAAACAGCTTCTGTCTCTTGATGATTATACTTATATGTCTGTTACAGGTACTTGTAATTATTTAACAAAAGATGAAAAGGGAAATCTTCTCCCATTCTTTGAATGGGAGAAATCCGGCTGGCTTATGGGCTTTGAACAGGATCTTACAGAAGAATATTCTCTTGAAGTAACATCTATCAAAGACCCAGAAAATTATGTGTGTATGTTTGTAGTAACTGATTCACAGGGAAATATATCTGTATCTGATCTCATTCCATTAAAATAAAAATATATAAAGAAATAGGTAGAAAAAGCAGGCAGTTGTTCAATTCAACTGCCTGCTTTTGTTTAAATATAGAATTATTTAATCAGTATCTCCATTTGCAATTTTTTCAGCAAGTTCACTTAAATATACCCATCTATCCATTTTTTCTGAAAGCTGGATTTCAAGCTGATCTTTTTCATCAGACAATTCTTGAAGTTTAACATAATCAGATATACACTCCGAAATTTCTTTTTCAATATTTTTTATTTTTTGTTCAATCTCAGCTATATCATCATCAATGGTTTCAAACTCTCTTTGTTCCTTAAAGGAAAATTTTAATTTTTTCTTTCCTATAAAAGTACGTTTTTTCTTTTCAGTATAATTTTTTGATTGTTCAATATCGTCAATGTTTTGTTTGATATTTTCCATATAATCGCTATAATTTCCATTGTACCTATTTATTATCCCGCTGCCGCTTAACTCCCAGATCTCCGTTGCCATTTTATCAAGAAAATACCTGTCATGTGAAATTGTAATTACTGCACCGTTAAATTTGTCAAGGTAATCTTCCAAAATTGTTAAAGTTTCTATATCAAGGTCATTTGTAGGCTCATCAAGAATAAGAATATTAGGAGCAGTCATAAGAATTTTTAAAAGATAAAGTCTTTTTCTTTCACCACCAGACAACTTTTCAATTTTATTCCACTGAAGTTCAGGCGTAAATAAAAATCTTTCCAACATTTTTGCTGCTGTTATAATACCATCATTTGTCTGAATATTTTCAGCTGTATCTTTTATATAATCAATAACTCTCTGAGATGTATCCATGCTTTCGCATTCCTGTGAAAAATATCCTATATTTACTGTATCGCCAATTGTGATCAAGCCTTTATCAGGCGCATATTCACCGATGATTGTTTTTACAAGTGTACTTTTTCCAGTGCCATTATGACCAACGATTCCTATTCTTGCATCTCTTGCAAGTATAAATGAAAAATCATCTATAAGAGTTTTTCCGTCAATAGACTTTGAAACGTTTTTTAATTCTATAGTTTTCTTTCCCAATCTTGATGAAACAGACTGCAATTGTAATTTTTCTGTTTCACAAGGTTTTTCCCTATTTTCAAGCTCATGAAATCTTTCTATTCTGTCCTTTGATTTTGTACCTCTTGCACGAACTCCACGTCTTATCCATTCAAGTTCCTGTCTGTAAATTGTACGGTTTTTACGTTCTTTTGCTTCCATATCAGCTTCACGCTGAGCCTTTAATTCAAGATATTTACTATAGTTGCCATCATATTCAAAAATATTGCCTTTATCGACCTCTACTATTTTATGAGTAATGCTGTTTAAAAAATATCTGTCATGTGTAACCATAACAATTGCACCACGATATTTTTTTAATTGTTCTTCGAGTAATTGTATCGTTTCATTATCAATATGGTTGGTAGGCTCATCAAGCAAAAGTACATCACTTGGCTGAATAAGTGAAGCGGCTATTCCTGCACGTCTTTTTTCTCCACCGGAAAGTGTGCCTATGTCCTTTGTAAAGTTTGTTATTCCAAATTTACCAAGAATCGACTTTGCTTCAAATTCTTTTGATTCTTTCAAATCTGCCGGAAGATATTTGATTACTTGTTCAATTATACTTCCATGTTCTTCAAATTCAGGTATTTGAGGAAGATATGATATCCTAATTCCACCTGTATGTATTATTTTGCCATTATCAGGTTCTTCTGCTCCAGCAAGAATTCTAAGCAGGGTAGATTTACCTGTTCCATTTATTCCAATAATACCGATTTTATCACCTTCATTTAGAAAAAATGAAACGTTATCCAGAACTTTTCGTTCCATATATGTTTTTGAAATATTTTGTGCTGACAATAATATCATAATTTAATTTATACTCCTTTCACAAAAACAGACTATAAAATCACATTTTAATTATATCATAAAGCTAAGTTAATTAAAATGATTTTTTATGCTATCTTTATGATTTTTTTGTCATGACATCTCATATAAAATGAAATTAAAAATGTCATTGACTTAAGAATACGTATATGATATAATAATTAAGTTAAATAATTTTCCAGAAGGAGCCAATGCAATGATATATAATAATATATTAGAAGGAATAGGTCATACACCGCTTATTCGCCTTAACAGAATGACTGATCCTGATAGTGCTGAAGTACTTGTAAAATTTGAAGGATTAAATGTAGGCGGCTCAATAAAAACAAGAACAGCTTATAATATGATTACTCAAGCTGAGCAGCAGGGACTTATCAATGAAAATTCTGTTATAGTAGAACCTACAAGCGGTAATCAGGGAATAGGTCTTGCACTTATTGGTGCAGTAAAAGGATATAGAACTATAATAATAATGCCGGATTCTGTAAGTGAAGAAAGACGAAAGCTTGTACGCCATTATGGAGCAGAGGTCATACTCATTCACGATGCGGGAAATATAGGCGATTGTATTGAAGAATGCCTTAAAACAGCACTTCGCCTAAAAGAAGAAAATCCTAATGTTTATGTTCCTCAGCAATTTGAAAATATGGCTAATCCACAGGTTCATAAGCATCATACCGGAATGGAAATAATGGAACAAGCAGGCAGAGAAATTCACGGTTTTTGTTCAGGAATAGGAACAGGCGGTACTATAACCGGAATAGGTGAGGTATTAAAAGCACAAAATCCTGATATAGAAATATGGGCAGTAGAACCTGAAAATGCAGCTATACTTGCTGGTGGAACTATAGGAACTCATTTGCAAATGGGAATTGGTGACGGAGTGATTCCTGCAATTCTGAATCAGAATATATATGATTATATTTATGTTGTAACTGATGAAGAGGCAATAAAAACTGCTCAAGATCTTTCAAGACTTGAAGGAATAATGTGCGGAATCTCAAGTGGTACTAATGTTGCAGCTGCATTAAAACTTGCTAAAAAGCTTGGAAAAGGTAAGACAGTTGTTACGGTTTTACCTGATACGGCAGAACGCTATTTTTCCACGCCGCTTTTTGATGAATAAATAAGAATATTTATTATAAATTAGAGCCGACGTTATTCGCCGGTTCTTTTTCTTGTTGTGATTAGTTTTAATTTTATATTAAATACAAAAAAATCACCAAGTCTTATTGACAAATTGCATGCATGATTGTATAATAATAATTGGAATGTAAATTCCAAAAACATTAGCGAAAAGAGGAAAACAAGAATATGAATATCAAGAAGAAAATAAAAAGCTGCTTATATGCTGCAATGAGCATTATAATCGCAACAGGATCTTTTGCTGGTGCGGCTGCAACTTCTCAAAATGTAGTTGCTGATGCTGAAAATTCAGAAAAAATATATAAAATAATGTGTATGGGAGATTCCATAACACATGGTTATATAAATGGAGATAATGGTTATAGAAAATATCTCTGTTATTACTTACAGCAGGATGATATATCATATGATATGGTAGGAGCTAACAATAATTGGACTAATGAATCAACTTATAATTGGAACGGCACTGAAATTACTTACGATCCGGCTCATTGTGGATATAGTGGATATGCAATCAAACAGTATAATGGAAGAAGTGGTTTGTATGAAACTCTCTTTGGCGGAGGAAATATGATACAAACTTATGATCCAGATATTATGCTTTTGCAGATCGGTACAAATGATTTGCTAGATGCTCGTCTTAACGCTATTGATAATATGGGCGATATAACAAGTCAAACTTCTGCACTTCAAAGACTGGAAAGCCTTGTAGATGAAATTATAATCAATATGGACAATACTGATATGCTCTTCTTAGCAAGTATTCCAGATATTGATGCAGAAATTCGTGCCGACTGGTTGAGTGCATATGGATATCTTATACACGTTGATGTAAACAACACTGCTGAATTACAAGCAAAAGTTGATGAATATGTAGACACATACAATGCCGGCGTAAAAGCTTTGGTAGATAAGAAGAAAGCAGAAGGTGTAAATATTGGCTTTGCAGATATTAACAGTGTAGTTGATATGAAAGCAGGCCTGTACGATGGTGTTCATCCAAATGAAACAGGATATGCTGCTATGGGAAAACTGTGGAGTGATACGCTTAAAGATTATATCGATAACGCTGGAGATATAACACAAACAACAACTACTACCACAAATACTACTACCACCACTACAACAACGACTACTACAACCACTGAATTAACAGCATCAATAACAACTACTATTGAGTCAACTACAACTGAATCAACAACTGAGTTAACAACAACGTCAGAAGTTACAACTACAACACCTGAGTTAACAACATCTGAATCTGAAACAATCACAACATCATCAACACCTGAAACTACAGAAAGCACCACTTCAACAACAGAGGCTACTACAACTACTGTAACTACAACAAATTCAACGACAACTACAACAACTGGACCAGATTCAAACCTCGGAGATGCAAATTGGGACAATAATATAAATATGTCAGATTATATAGCTCTTAGAAAGTATCTGGTAAAAGCAATAAGCATTTATGATATAAATGCTAAAAATTGTGATATGGATGGAAATGGCAAATTAAATATATTTGACGCTGCTATTCTTATTCAAATGATTATTGATAAAAATTAAATTTACAAAAATATAAACTCTATTAACAGACTACTTTTAAGTGAGTATAAAGGTAGTCTGTTTTTTAATGCTTATATATATACCGTGGAAGATTTAGCCAATATAAATTGTGCATTTATACAAAAATAAATTTTTAATGCAACAAATCAAGCTAAAAGAAGCACATATTATACAAATAACATATTGTGAGGTGATTTTTATGACAGAGGATGTAAAGCTTGCACAGAAGGGTGATACAGAAGCTTTTGCAAGGTTATATGCAACAGTATATAAAGATATGTATCACATGGCTTATTACGCTTTGCGAAACAATGAGCATGATGCATCAGATGTCGTAAGTGATACAATAGTAGATGCTTTTGCAACTATTGGAAAATTGAAGGAATCAAGTGCATTCAAAAGTTGGATATTTAGTATACTCAGCAAAAAAATCAAGAAAAAACAGCAGAATTATTATAATTATCCTGAAGACATCGATGAAGCAAAACTTTCAAGTGATTTTGAATACAATTCATCTGAGCTTAAGGATGTACTAGATACACTTCCTAAAAATGACAGATTGATTCTTTCTTTATCCGTATTATGTGGTTATACCGGAAAAGAAATAGGGAATATATGCGGGATAAAGCCATCAACAATTCGTTCACGTTTATCACGTATAAAAGCTGCTCTTAGATTGCAGCTGCAAGATTGAAAGGAGCTTAACTATGAATAATAATGATGAGATCAAAAAAATTCTCGATGAGCCGCCTGTACCGGAACATTTATCTCCTGAATCAATAAAAAACAGACTTGATGTTATTAAATCACAAGACAAAATAAAAAGAATACATTTAGGTTCAGCACTTAAATGGTGTTCTGGAATTGCAGCTTGTGCAGTACTTTTGAGTACAGGAGGTTTTCTTGCCAAAAAAATTCAAGATAATTCCGATTCCTTAGTTATTACAAACGGCAATTATATTACAGCCGCAAAAGATTACAAGCAAGTATATAAGTATATGAAAGAATACATGAAAGAAATCGATAACGATAAGTGTTATGATTATGTTGAAGAAGTAGTTTATGATGAGGCTGAAGCAAATGGAACGGTCAGCGAGAGTGAGAACGTTGGTGAAACTTCTGAAATATCAGAATTGTATAATCAAGAAGCTGGCGTACTTGAAGGCGACATTGTACAAACAGACGGCAAAAAAATCTATTCTGTAAGAGATGATGATAATATACCATACATCAACATTGCAGAAACAGATGGAAAAGCTTTTACATCAAATGATACTATATGTTTGCTTGATTATCTTCCAGAAACTGTAGAATACGGATATATTTGTTCTATGTATCTTGAAAATGACAAACTTATAATTGCTTTAGATACAGATGAATCAAAAAATGACAAAAGTTTTAATCGAACTCATGTCCTTGTATTTGAAGCTAGTGAAGAGTTAGAACTGTTAGGCGACTATTCTCAAGATGGAGATTATAGTGATATTCGCCTTATGGAAGATGGTGTGCTTTATATTATTTCAAATTATAATTGGACACGCTTTTATGATGACAGAAATCGCAATAAATGCATACCTGCTTATTATACAGATGAAGAAAAATGCACTGTTTTACCTGATGATATTTTACTGCCTGAAGATGATCCTTCCAATGATGACAACGATTTTGTGTTTAGCTCTTCTTTTAAAAATATAGGAAGCATAAATGTATTTTCTGATTCTCCAAGTACAGTAATAGATTTTAAAAGTCTTGCAGGATTCAAAGGCGAGTTTTATTGTTCTCTTAATAATATTTATATTGCAAGCAGCTATTGGAAAAAAGGCGAGTATAATACCGATTTTACAAGAATAAATATAAATGATGGTAATATAGTGCCGGAAGCAAATGTAAATGTAAGAGGTAAAGTAAAAGACCAATTTTCTATGAGTGAATATAATGGCTTTTTTAGAGCAGCAGTTTCACGTGGATTTAATGAATCAAGCGACAATGCTGTATATATTTTCGATATGAATCTCAACAAAATAGGGGATATAGGAGGTTTTGGGGTAGATGAAACTATACAATCCGCAAGCTTCCAGGGCGATTTGGCGTATATTGTAACATTCAAGCAAACAGATCCACTATATGCTATTGATTTATCTGACCCATATTCACCAGTCATTCTTGACGAACATAAAATAACAGGTTACAGCAGTTATATGCAGCAATGGAATGATAATCTTTTGCTTGGATTTGGAATAGATGGAGATGAAGAGGGAAACAAGATTGGCTTAAAACTTGTAATGTTTGATAACAGTGATCCAAACAATCTTATAGAGCAAAGTGTGGCAACCATTCATGCATCTGATGTTGATGAACAGTATTTTGATGAAGAAATCGACTTGATATATTCAGAAGCTGTATATAATAGAAAAGCATTGCTTATATCACCTGAAAAAAATATCATAGCAGTTCCTTTCGGATCTATTAATAGTGATGGATTTGTATTTTATTCATATGATGACGACGCTCTTAAAGAGAAAAAAGTTATTTATTCAAGGAATCCTGTTAAAAGAGCATTATATATAAATAATACAATATTTATAATTGGGAATTATGATATGATTGCTATTGATATGGAAACTATGTCAGAAAATGACCATTTATACTTTTAATTTAATTTCTAAATAATAATTAAAATTAAAAATAGAGCATATTTTTAGAGACGTCTGTTAAAACAGATAATACACTAAAATATGCTCTATAATTATTATGCAGGATCATTATCATCATTTTTATCTTTTGATGATACAAAATTTGCAAGCGGCGAACTTTCTGTAGCTTGTCTTATATTTTCATTAGTTAAATGTGTATAAATTTCAGTTGTAGAAGTACTGGCGTGTCCAAGTACTTCTTTTAATGTAAGAGCATCAACATTTCCATATTGATACATAAGTGTTGCAGCTGTATGACGTAATTTATGAGTAGAATATCCTTGACCGCTAAGTCCGGCAGCAGATAAAGCATTTTCTACAATTTGTTGAACACGTCTTTTACTTATTCTTGTATGACGTTTACTCAAAAATAATGCACGTCCAGAATCATCGTTACGCATTTGCTCACGAATATTCATATATTGTAAAATTGCTTGCATACAAGCAGAATTAAGAAACACCATACGTTCTTTATTGCCTTTTCCAAGTACACGCATCTGACATTCATCAAGCATTAGATCAGTTGTATTAAGTCCCACAAGTTCACTAAGTCGTATTCCGCAATTTAAAAATAATGTTATTATACAAAAATCCCTTTCAAAAAAAGCCGTATCTATAGATTCAAGCAGTTTTCTGCTTTGTTCAAGGGTTAAATATTTTGGGATACTTTTTTTAGTTGATGGCAATTCCAGACGTTCTGTTGGATCATGATCAATAATGCCTTGATTGTTGTATAGAAACCCAAAAAAGCTTTTTAAAGCTGAGGTTTTTCTTCCACGTGCCAATTCCTGATTTTCACGTTCTTCACGAATATAATATAAAAATTCATAAATAGTTTGTAATTGCACTTGATTTACTATATCAATGGACATATCTTTGATTGAAATATCTATTATATTATCAACATCAGCACAGCTTGGATCTTTCATCATGCGGAGATATTTCAAAAACAATCTTATATCTAAATAATATTCCTGTACAGTACGTGTAGATAAACCTTTAGTTACAGTTATATGGAAAATATAATTCAATAGAAACTCTGGACATTCTGTACGATCTATTTCCAAAATAAGTCACTTCCTTTCAAAAGTCACTTCTTATTGCACCAAATTTGTATTTGGTGCAATAGCTTTTATTTGTTCCCTTCTTTATTTTAGTGTTGAAATAAGAGCCTCTGCACATTTGATTCCATCAACAGCTGCTGACGTGATTCCGCCAGCGTAACCAGCACCTTCGCCACATGGATATAATCCAGATAAACTTATTGATTGATAGCAATCATTACGTAATATTCGTACTGGTGATGAGCTGCGGCTTTCAATACCTGTGAGTATGGCTTCAGAGTCATTAAATAATTTTAATTTGCATCCCATTTCCGGAATTCCAAGTCTAAGCGTTTCTGTCATAAATTCAGGCAGGTATTCATCAGGCAATGCGAATTTAGTATTTGGAATATATGTAGGCTTAACTTTACCAAATGATGTAGAAACTTTATGTTCCAAAAAATCTCCTACAAGATTTACAGGTGCTTTAAAATCACCACCGCCAGCTATAAATGCTAAATGTTCCAACTTTTCTTGCAAAACCATTCCAGCAAGCGGATCGTTATCTGGAAACATATCAGGTGATATTCCTACAAGTAATGCACTATTTGCGTTTTTGCCATCTCTTTTATGGTAGCTCATTCCATTTACTACAAGACGATTTTCTTCCGATGACGCAGCCACAACTTCTCCACCGGGACACATGCAAAATGTGTACAAACTATGTCCATTAGGAAGATGTACCGCAATTTTATAATCTGCCGGCGGCAATGATTTGTTGCCGGCATTTTTTCCATACATACACTTATCTAAATCAGCCTGTAAATGTTCTATACGTACGCCCATAGCAAAATTTTTGGCAGCAAGTGATACGTTTCTATCTTTTAAAATACGAAAAACATCTCTTGAACTGTGACCTGTTGCAAGTATACAATGATCAGTTGCAATAGAATATTCTGTATTATCATACATATAAAAAACACTTTTCAGATTATTATTACAATCTGATTCATATCCCGTAAATTTAGATTCAAATTTTACTTCTCCGCCTAGATTTTCTATTTCTTTGCGAATGCTCTGAACTACATTTATAAGATAATCAGTGCCTATATGTGGCTTAGCTGTATATAAAATATCTTTCGGTGCACCATGTTTTACAAATGTTTCAAGCACATATCTGATTCTGAAATCATTTATGCCTGTATTAAGCTTTCCATCTGAGAATGTACCTGCACCGCCTTCGCCAAACTGTATATTACATTTTGTATCAAGTTTACCAGTTTTTCTAAATACATAAACTGCCTGCTTACGCTTAATTGCTGAATAGCCTCTTTCAAGAATAATAGGTCTTAAACCTGCTTTTGCAAGAAGTAGTCCTGCAAACATTCCAGCAGGTCCAAAACCAACTATTACAGGTCTAGGCGACTTTGTAATAACTAATGAAGGTTCAACGTAATTATAAGGTTTATATTCAGTTATATTATTGTTATTAAAAAATCGCTTTAGTATTTTATTTTCATTTTTTACACTAACTGCAATTGTTATAACATATTGAATGTTTTCTTTTTTTCGTGCATCAATTGACTTCTTTATATATTTCACTTCATTTATATCACTTAAATCAACTTTAAGTTTTCTTGCAGCTAATTCTTTTAAAGAAATATCAGAATTGTTTAGCGGAATATTTATATTAGATATTTTTATCAAAATAGTCACTACCCTTTCTTTAATGAATCCACAGCACTGCGAGCCGCACAGACTCCGCTGCACCATGCCCACGCAAGATTATATCCGCCACATTCTCCAGTAATATCCAATATTTCGCCTGAAAAGTACATACCTGGACAGGTTTTTGATTCGAGATTTTCATCTATCTCATTACGTGCAAGACCGCCGGAAGTTGTCTGAGCTTGAGTCCAATCGCCAAAATATAAAACAGGAAATTTCCACGCTTTGATTGTTTTAGTTAATTTCTCAATGTCATACGGATTTAATTTATATACAGGTAAATTTAAATCTGTAGATATTTTGCTGCTTTTAAATAATGCAGGGCACATTTTCTTTTGAAAAATCCCTGAAAGCATATCAGCAATACTCCATGCGGAACGTTGGGCGTATATTTCCCATAAAAGCTCCGATACTTCTGATTCTTTAAGATGCGGAAGCAAGTCGAATTGAATATACATATTTTTTTCTTTAGCAAATGCAGCTAAATTAAAAACACATATGCCTGATAATGTCTTGTCTGTAAACTGTACTTCTCCGGTATCGGAACAAATCAATTTATTTTCACTATTGTATAAAGACACCTTTCCTATTGCACGTATTCCTTTTAATCCCTTGATCATCAATGGATCGGTATACGCAGGACAAAGAGCAGGTCTTATAGGGGTAAAATAGTTGTTTATTGACTTCAATACTTTATAAAGATTACCGTCAGTACCAAACATAGGAGCTGCTTTTCCTCCGCATGAAATAATAACTTTTTTTGTATTGATTTTTTTCAAATCAGAATTAGAATTAGTACTAATTTCCCATAGACCTAATTTATATTTTAAGTTAACCACTTCTGTATCGGTAAAAACATCAACGTTAAGGTCATTCAGCTGAAATCGAAGTGCATCTAAAACAGAAGCGGCATGATTACTGTACGGATACAGTCTGCCGCTGTCTGATTTGCATATTACACCGAGGGACTTAAAAAAACTTTCTGAACCTTCAAATTTATTAAAAAGCGGTTCAATAAGATCAACGCATGAACCAGAATAATGGCTCGACTTATTTTCCTCAATATTGCCAAGATTACATCTGCCATTTCCAGTAGCAAGAATCTTTTTTCCAAGTCTGGAATTTTTCTCTATAACAGCAATATGACAGTTTGCACCGCCATATTGCTTAGCTTCAATCGCTGCAGCAAGACCTGATGCACCGCCGCCGATAACAGCAATGTCATAAAAGAATGACTGCATATTTCACCTCTTAGTTTTTTATACTATGCATAGGAGCTGGTATACGTCCGCCACGTTCAATAAAGCGTGCAGAAGATTTACGACTTACAGGCATAACAGGTGCACTGCCAAAAAGTCCTCCGAATTCAAGCATATCCCCTTCTTTCATTCCAATAGCAGGGATAACACGTACAGCTGTAGTTTTATTATTAACCATACCAATTGCCATTTCATCAGCAATAATTGCAGATATAGTAGTTGGATCAACATCACCCGGAATAGCGATCATATCAAGACCAACAGAACATACTGCTGTCATTGCTTCAAGTTTGCTAAGTGTAAGAGTGCCGTCAACAGCAGCATTTATCATACCTGCATCTTCAGAAACTGGTATAAACGCACCAGATAATCCGCCAACATTTGAAGACGCCATAACGCCGCCCTTCTTTACTGCATCATTGAGCATTGCCAACGCCGCTGTTGTACCATGAGTTCCGCAAACCTCCAGTCCCATTGCTTCTAAAATATGTGCTACGCTATCGCCTACTGCTGGTGTAGGTGCAAGCGAAAGGTCAACTATACCAAATTCAACTCCGAGCATTTTAGATGCCTTAGCACCAACCAATTGACCCATTCTTGTAATTTTAAATGCAGTCTTTTTAATAATATCAGCAAGCTGATCAAGTGAAAGATCTGGATATTTAGTAATTGTAGAACGAACTACACCAGGACCAGATACACCAACATTGATTACACAATCAGATTCGCCAACACCATGGAAAGCACCTGCCATAAAAGGATTATCTTCTGGTGCATTACAAAATACTACAAGTTTAGATGGACCTACACACTGCCTATCAGCAGTGATTTTTGCAGATTCAAGTACAACTTCACCAAGCATCTTAACAGCATCCATGTTTATTCCGCTTCTTGTTGAACCAACATTTACAGATGAACAAAGTCTTGTTGTAATGTCAAGAGCTTCAGGAATAGAACGTATAAGTTCAATATCACCTGCACTAAAGCCTTTGTGAACAAGTGCAGAATAGCCACCTACAAAATTTACGCCGCAAGTTTCAGCAGCTCTCTGAAGAGCCTTTGCAAATTTTACAGGTTTTTTCTCTTGACAAGCGGCTGAGATCATTGCAATAGGTGTTACTGAAATTCTCTTGTTGATAATCGGTATTCCATATTCCTTTTCAATTTTCTCACCTGTTTCAACAAGCTTTTCTGCCTTGCGAGTGATTTTATCATAAACCTTTTCACAAGCCTTGTCAATATCAGGGTCAATGCAGTCAAGCAGTGAAATGCCCATTGTTATAGTACGAATATCCAAACATTCGTCCTGAATCATACGAATAGTTTCAAGAATATCCGTTGCATTAAACATAGAATTATTCATTTAAATGTACTCCTGTTTATATTATTATTATGTATTTTAATATTTTATATACGGTGCATAGCATTAAAAATGTCTTCATGCATACTGTGAATTGAAAGACCAAGTTCGCTTCCCAGTTTTATAAGCTCATCATTAAGCACTATAAAATCATCATTCATTTTTGAAATGTCTACTAACATGATCATTGCAAACATATCTTGAAGTACGCTTTGTGTAACTTCCAAAACGTTTGCTTGATATTTAGCACATACGCCGCTTACCTTATTCAAAATTCCAACATTATCGTGTCCAATTACTGTAATTACCGCTCTCATGAGGGTACCTCCTTAAGATATATTCCTTTATTTTAGCATATTACGCATATAAAGCACAACACTTTTATTATTATAGCCACAGGATAAACCTGTACAACTTATTATATTATACAAAATATTGGCTAAAAAATCAAGGCATATTAAAAATTTTTTCTTCAAAAAATAATTTTGGCAAGAATCACATAATTATCTTGTAAATTACACATTGCTATGATATAATATATAAAATAAAGACTATAATCAAAAGTTATTTTTATGTTGAGGTGATTTTAATGAACGACAAAGAATTTTATTTAGACGCTATTCGTGATATGGTTCCTGAAAAAGACGAAAATCAATTGCTTACAATTTTCTATTCTTTTCTTGAACTTGAACATTTATATGATTCTGCAATTGAACTTGTAAAAGTCCAGTTAAATATTTTTGACAATGAGTTTAGTATGCGTTTTCAACGCAATCCAATTCATAATATCGAAAGTAGAATCAAATCTCCTCAGAGCATTGTAGGAAAGCTTCAAAGAAAGGGATTTTCTATTTCACCCGAAGCTGCAAGAAAAAATCTGCTTGATATTGCTGGCGTACGTGTTATTTGTTGTTATATTGATGATATATATGCAATTGCGGAACTTCTTGCTAAAGGCAGTGGTTTTAATGTTATAAAAGTAAAAGATTACATAAAGAACCCTAAATCAAATGGATATAGAAGCTTTCATATGATAGTAAATGTACCTGTGCATATGTCTACCGGTTTACAAATGGCTCCTGTTGAAATTCAAATAAGAACTATTGCTATGGATTTCTGGGCAAGTCTTGAGCATCAATTGCATTATAAATCTATTGGCAATAAAGATATTTCATCTACTTTAACTGATAAGCTTAAAGTTTGTGCAGATTCTATCTATGAAATAGACGGTCAAATGCAGGATATGTTTAAACAGATAAATGAACTTTAATATATATCTTTTAAATTCAAGGAGATAATTATGAAACTGGCGATTTGTCAATCTGAAATAAAATATCTTGACTTTGAGTATAATCTTCAACACGCCAAAAAAGCAATTCATGAGGCAGCATGCAATAAATCTGATTGTATTGTGTTTCCTGAAATGAGCTTTACCGGATTTTCTATGAATACAAAACTTACATCAAGATATAGTAATTCTTCTTTAGAATCAATGAAGTCATTTGCAGCTGCTGACAATATCACAATTGGATTTGGCTGGACAGAAATGCAAAGCGATAACATATCATATAATCATTATTCATTTATCTCTTCAAATGGCGATATTATTTTGGACTATATAAAGATTCATCCATTTTCATATGCCGGTGAAGATCTTTATTTCAAAGGCGGTACCTCCCTGCCACGTTCATCAATGTTCAATGTTGACTTTCAATGTGCAATATGCTATGACTTGCGTTTTCCAGAGATTTTTCGCATAAATCCAGATAAGATTCAAGCTGTAATTATTCCAGCCAATTGGCCTGAAAAACGTTTGCAGCATTGGAAAGTACTTCTTCAGGCACGTGCGATTGAAAATCAAGTATACATTATTGGCGTTAACTGTACCGGTGTTCAGGATGGTCTTTTATATTCTGGAGGAAGTATGGCAATATCGCCGGACGGTTCTATAATATGCAATTGTGGCGATAAGCCTGGATTATATTATACAGATATAAATCCACTAAATGTTAAGAATATTCGAAAGAATTTTCCAGTATTAAATGACAGACGCAGAGAATTATATAATATTTAAATAAAACAAAGAAAATCGAGCTGGAGGCAGCTCGATTTTTATAATATAGAGATTATACGAACCGATTCTAAGCGTTATCGTGTATGATCTACACGTTCAACTTTCATTAGATTTGTAGTATGAGAACAGCCAACTGGTACACCGGCAGTAATTACAACTATATCATCTTTATCAACCATTTCGTTTTCGAGTGCGGCTTCAACAGCTGCTGAAAACAGCTCATCTGTATTATTCTTTTCGCCAATTACAAGAGGCATTACTCCCCAGCTCAGATTTGTCTGACGCCATACAATTTCAC
This sequence comes from uncultured Ruminococcus sp., assembly GCA_947566125.1. GTDB lineage: Bacteria > Bacillota > Clostridia > Oscillospirales > Ruminococcaceae > Ruminococcus_C. The sequence continues at coordinate 24,626 of CANOIR010000001.1, forward strand.
TTACTGTACAACTGATAATAGGGCAGCTTGGACGATATTTAGATATTTCTCTTGCAGTTATACCGCTCATTGTAACAGTAAGTATTGCTCTTGCATCAAGGTCATGTGCTGTTGTAACGGTAGCGTGCGCAATTGCATTGGCTATATCCTGACTTCCCGGTTTGCAAGTAGCATGAAGTTCTTTGTAATCTATATTATCCTCTGTTGTTTTTGCAATTCTATCCATAGTTCTTACAACTTCAGCAGGATATGCACCGGCTGCAGTTTCTCCAGAAAGCATGATAGCACTTGTGCCATCATAAATAGCATTGGCAACGTCAGTTATTTCAGCTCTTGTAGGACGTGGATTTGTTATCATAGACTCAAGCATTTGTGTTGCAGTAATAACTTGTTTTCCGGCTTGATAGCCTTTTCTTATAAGCTCTTTCTGTACAGCTGGAATCTGTTCAAATGGTATCTCTACACCAAGATCACCTCTTGCAACCATAATACCATCAGCAGACTTTAAAATCTCATCAATATTACGAACGCCTTCAAGATTTTCAATCTTTGCGATTATACGAACATTAAACCAACCAAGACTATGTGTATATTTACGCAAATAGTCAATATCAGCAGCTGTGCTTACAAAGCTAGCTGCAATAAAATCAAAACCCATTTTAGCACCAAACTCAAGGTCATTCATATCACTTGTACTAAGATAAGGCATTGACAATTTAACACCAGGAACATTTATACCTTTATTGTTTGACAGCACACCTCCATGTATTATACGACATACTATATCTGTACGTGAAATGCGTTCTACAACCATTTCAATAACACCGTCATTGATAAGGATATGTGTACCAGGCTTTACATCATGAGATAAGTTTTTAAATGAAATGCTTCCTACTTTATCATCGCAAACAACGTCACGTGTAGTAAGGGTGTAAGTATCTCCTGAATGAATAGTAACAGGCTTATCATCTACGAATTTGCCAAGTCGAATTTCCGGACCCTTTGTATCCATTAGCGTCGCAATAGGCAGACCAAGTTCTTCACGCAAACGTGAAACCTGTTCAAAACGTTTTTTATGCATTTCATAGTCACCGTGTGAGAAATTAAAACGTGCCACATTCATTCCAGCAGACATTACATCTCTCATCACGTTATCATCATCAGTTGCAGGGCCTATTGTACATACAATTTTGGTTTTTCTCATAATTTTACTCCTTAAACATCATTTATTACTTTTTGTAACATAACAGTACCGTTATAATATTTATATTATATCATATTTTACATAAAAATAAAATAAAATTTAATGTTAACATTAAAAAAATAAATATATACTGCAATTAAATCTTTAGTTAACTCTTTCTTATCCATTCTATAAAGTTTTCTGAAAGTATCTTTTTGTTTTCAGTATCTGTAAGATCAAGTTTAAAGAATCGGTCAAGCTCTTCCTTATGATCCCACATTGGAAAATCTACTCCAAAGAAACAGTTTTCAACGCCATATTTTCGTATAAAATCAACAGCTTTTTCAGGCGGCATAAAACTAAGACTACTGCTTGTGTCAAATTTTAATCTTTCAGATGGTTTTAATACCTCAATTGCCTCATTCCAACGCTGATACCCGCCCAAATGAGCTGCAATTACTTTAAGCTTTGGAAAATCATCAAGCACTTTAACCAAACGGCTTGGCAGTGAATGCGTTTTATTTGGGTCACCCATATGCATTAGTATAGGCAATCCAGAATCTTCTATCATTTCATATAGAGAATATACTTTTCTATCATCAATATCAAATTGCTGAAAATCAGGGTGAAGTTTTATACCCTTAAATTGCAATTTAAGAATCTTCTCCATTTCGGACAGCATTGATTCTGAATATGGATGGATCGTTGCAAATCCTATGCATTGTTGATATTGCTTACAAACTAGTTCTATGTAGTGATTTATCGCCTTAGTTTGGGACGGATGAGTTGCTGCTGAACATACAAGATAACCATCTATACCAACTTTATCACCGCTTGCAAAAAGTTCGTGTACATTTCCTTGATGGCTCATAGGTATATCATAAAATTCTGAAATACCATCTGTTGCCTTTCCTGCGATTTTATCTGGGAAAATATGTGCATGAGCATCGATTACTGTATAACCATTATACATTTTTATTTGTCCTCCTTTTTATTTAGCGGTTTTATTTATTTTAGCAAAATTTGCCATAAGCTTCTTTGTCCCTACTTTATCAAACGCCACTTCCAACATAGAATCATTTGCCATTTTGGTTACATTAAGTACAATTCCATTTCCAAATATATTATGACTTACGCAATCACCTACTTCAAATGTTTTTTTAGTAGAGCTTGATTTTGACTTTGAATTTTTGGCAAGCTGTTCCTGCAATGATATTGATTTGTATGAACCAATATCTTCTGATTCTGTTTCTGATTTGATTCCGTTGTCTAAATCTTCACTTATCTTTTTATCAATAAGCTCAAAATTTATCTCATTAAGAAATCTTGAACGGCTATTATACTGTGTTGAACCAAATAACTTTCTTTTATAAGCACTTATAAGAGAAAGATGTTTCTTTGCTCTTGTTATTGCAACATATGCAAGACGCCGTTCTTCTTCCATATCAGTCATATCTATTGAATTTATAGAACGTATTCCCGGAAAAACGCCTTCTTCAAAGCCAACAAGAAAAACATTATCAAATTCCAATCCTTTTGCAGAATGTATTGTCATCATAAGAACTTTATCTTGATCTGGTTCATATCTGTCTACATCAGTAAAAAGTGCAATTTCTTCAAGGAATCCGCTAAGTGATACCTCTTCAGCTTCTTCTGTATAAGCCGTAATAGAAGATTTAAGTTCTTCTATATTTTCAAGGCGTGACTCGCCTTCTATGCCTTGTGACTTAAGATAATCAGCATAACCTGTTTTGTCCATCAGCACATCAAGTAATTCATCCAAAGGAAGTTCATTTACTTTAGCAGACAGTTCATCTATAATATTAGCAAATTGCTTTAGAGGTTTTGACCGCTTCTTTAAAACAGGAAAGTTGTCTGCTTCACGCATAACTTCAATTGGTGAAATATGCAGATCATTTGAAATATTATCTATAAGTGCTACTGTAGCTTCACCAATTCCTCTTTTAGGCTCATTTATTATACGATGAAAACGTACTATATCATTTTCATTATTTATAACACTTAAATAAGCTATAACATCTTTTATTTCCTTACGGTCATAAAACCTTGTGCCGCCATATATACGATAAGGTATATTATTTCTTATAAACATACGCTCAAGTGCATTAGATTGAGCATTCATACGATATAAAACAGCAAAATTATTATAGCTGTTTCCATTGGCTATACTATCGACTATAGACTTAGCGACAAAAGCTGCTTCATCAGTTTCATCAGCTGCACAATACCATGTTATAAGCTCACCCTCACCGGCCTCTGTCCAAAGATGTTTTTCTTTTCTGCTTTGGTTATTAGCAATTACTTCATTTGCAGCATTGAGTATTCTTTGTGTAGAACGATAATTCTGCTCAAGCCTTATAACTTTGCTTCCTGTAAACGTCTGCTCAAAGCTTAGAATATTCTCAATAGTTGCACCACGAAAACGATATATACTTTGGTCGTCATCACCAACTACACATAAATTATTATATCTGGCAGAAAGAAGTTCTATCATTCTGAATTGTGAATGGTTTGTATCCTGATATTCATCTACAAGAATATATCGGAAACGATTTTGATAATACTCAAGTTCTTCCGGATAATTTTCAAATAAACGAACTGTCATATAAATCAAATCATCAAAATCAAGAGCATTTGCAGTTTGCAAACGACTTTGATATTCTTTATAAATATTAGATGTAATAGACTTTCTATAATCCCCTTCTGAATTCATTTTCATATCTTCAGGTGAAATCATTCTATCTTTTGCAAAACTTATTTCATTCAAGACGCTTTTATAAGAAATTGACCTATCAGATATATCAAGGTCTTTCATGCATTTTTTTATAAGCTGTTTGCTATCATCAGAATCATATATTGTAAAATCACGGCCATATCCAAGCAAATGTATACTTCTTCTGAGTATTCTAATACATATAGAATGAAACGTAGACACATTTACATCCAAAGCTTCTTCTTCACTTAACATATTTATAAGACGAGATCTCATCTCGCCAGCTGCTTTATTAGTAAATGTAATCGCAAGAATATTCCACGGACGTATTGGATATACTGATAAAATATCACGAAGACGTGATATGTTTTCCTCTGCATTTCCATTGATATATTCGTTTAAGTATTCATAATCATCAGGAAAAATATTTCCATCTGCCCTATCCCAAGCATCTCCGAAATAAATCATTCCTACAATTCTGTTCATTATTGCTGTTGTTTTACCGCTTCCTGCTCCTGCCAATACAAGCACAGGACCTTTTATACTAAATACTGTTTCCTGCTGAGGTTTGTTTAACGCTCTGAAATAATATTCTAAGGATTTTCGTTTCAGTTCAATTACTTCGTTTTCTGTCATTCACCCTTACCTCCTATTATGCTAGTTTAAATCATCATAATTATCCATAAAGCAGTGCTTTTTATCACCTAAATGATATGATATTAAATGCTTTAAATCAACATTCCATACACTTCTAAAAATATGATGTTCTATATCAGGATTTTTTAACTTAAGTGTTTTTATAAGTTCTTTTACCTCTTGACGTTTTGAAATATTTTGATTATAATCATTCTGATTTGAAGTGACTTTACAGGAACACCTAATAAATTTAAGCTCATTTTCTTCAGTCCACTTTATAATTTCATCTTCATGTACATAATACATAGGTCTTATTAACTGCATATTTTCATAATTATCACTATGTAGTTTAGGCATCATTGTCTGTACTTGTCCACCATAGATCATTCCCATAAGTATAGTTTCTATTACATCATTAAAATGATGACCAAGGGCGATTTTATTACAGCCACGTTCCATTGCAGCTTTATATAAAGCACCTCTTCTTAATCTTGAGCAGAGAAAGCAAGGATTGTTCTTTTCTCTTTCAATTGAATCAAATATTTTTGTATTAAATATATCAAGAAAGAGTCCAAGACGATTTGCATTATTAAGGATGATTTCAAGATTTTCAGAATTATAACCCGGATCCATACAAATGTACTTTACTAAAAATGACACACCGCTTATTTTTTGATATTTTTCTATGCATTTTGCAAGAATCATTGAATCTTTTCCGCCTGAAACACATACCGCTATTTTATCGCCCGGACTTATCATATTAAATTCTCTTACACCTTTGGTAAAATTATTCCATATAGTCTTACGATAATTTTTCATTATGCTATCCATCACAAGATCATTTTCCAAAATCTGTACACCTCACATTCAGGTATTATTATATCTTATAGCCGCTTATTTGTCAATTACAAAATAAAAAGGACAGCTTTTTTGATATGCATCCTTAAAGATTCCTAAAAAGATGTTTAACTTTTAGTACGCATATCATTTTCTGTCCAATTTTAATATTTTTTACTATTACTATTATTCTAATAATTTCTTATCCAGCTGAACTTTATCTCTAAGCATGTCCATTTTTGAGTCAAGCTCTTCACTTAATTTAGCACATAAAAAAAGTTCTTTTGCCATATCGTCAGTAAATTCTACATTTTTCTTATATCTTAGCTGATGCTCAAGTGTTGCCCAGAAATCCATTGCAATAGTTCTTAGCTGTATCTCTACCTTCATTATTCGCTTTTCATGAGCTAAAAAGATTGGTACTGTTACAATAAGATGCAAACTGCGATAACCATTTGGCTTGGGATTTTTTATGTAGTCCTTTCTGGCGATTACAGTTATATCATCTTGCTTTGTAAATGCATTTGCAAGCATATAAACATCATCTGTAAATGAACATACAACACGTATACCAGCCACGTCATTAAGATGTTCTTCAATAGCATCAAGCGTAAAAGGATAGCCATTCTTTGTCAGCTTTTCTTTAATGCTATTGATTTTCTTTAGACGACTTTTTATACTGCTTATGGGATTTCTTTCATATTGAAGTGAAAATTCTTCATTAAGGACATTAAACTTTGTGGCAATTTCCATCATTGCACAACGATAATATGCCATAAGCTTTTGATAATTATAAAAATTGGAATATTGATCTTGATTTGATTCACTTACAAAAAAATCATCTATATCTGAAATATTTATCTGTTCTTTTTTACTTTTTTCTTGGTTTATCACCGTACTCAACTCCTTACTTATATTATACAACATTTTATAAAAAATTGCAACATATATCAGACAAAATATATGAGAGAAATATGTAAATATATATATCAGCAATGCCGCCCAATAAAAAATTACTGGCGGCATTGCTGTTATATGGGATTATATTTATTAAGTAGAGGATTTCAAAAATAAATTGTAAACTGCTTTAATTTTCTGTTCTGTTTACAATAATTATTATACTACTCTAAAAACAAAATTTCAATGATAAAAACAATCATGTTTATTGCATATTTAATCATAATCTTATTTTTATAAATAAATATAACAAATTTGTTGTTATGCAATAATATCATACTTTCAGCACATAATACTTCTAATCAGTAGAAAAGAGGTGCGTTATGAAAAGAGAAAAGAAAACTATGGATGGTAATCAAGCAGCCGCTCATGTCGCATATGCATATACAGAAACGGCTGCTATATACCCTATCACACCAGCTTCTGGCATGGCAGAATATATGGACGAATGGTCAGCAACAGGACGAAAAAATATATTAGGTCAAACTGTAAAAGTAATTGAAATGCAATCTGAAGCAGGTGCTGCCGGCACTGTTCACGGCTCTTTAGCAGCTGGTGCATTAACATCAACATTTACAGCCTCTCAAGGGCTGCTGCTTATGCTTCCAAATATATACAAAATATCAGGTGAACTGCTTCCCGGAGTTTTTTATGTTGCAGCAAGAACTATTGCATCTCACGCACTTTCCATATTCGGTGATCATTCTGATGTATACGCTTGTCGTCAGGCAGGTGCAGCAATGCTTTGTTCATGCAATGTTCAGGAAGTAATGGATCTTGCACCAGTTGCACATATAGCTGCTTTAAAAGGTAAATTGCCATGTATTTATTTTTTTGATGGATTTCGTACTTCACATGAAATTCAAAAAATTGACGTGTGGAGCTATGAAAGTCTTTATACACTAATGGATTTTAATTCACTTGAAGAATTTAGAAATAATTCTCTAAATCCATATCATCAAAAAATAATGGGGTCGGCACAGAATCCGGATATTTATTTTCAAAATAGAGAAGCTGTAAATTTATGTTATGAGAATTTTCCTAAGATCGTCAAAAGTATTATGAATAAAATAAACGATACTATTGGAACAGATTATGATTTATTTAATTATTATGGTGATGATAATGCTGAACATATTATTATAGCAATGGGTTCGGTATGCGAAACAGCTTTGGAAACCATAAAATATTTAAACAGTAAGGGCGGAAAATTTGGCATCATAAAAGTACGTCTTTATAGACCATTTTGTATAGAAAATTTTCTTGAAAAAATTCCAGATTCTGTAAAACAAATAACTGTTCTTGACCGAACAAAAGAACCAGGCTCTGTAGGCGAACCACTTTATCTTGATGTTGCCGCAGCACTTCTCAACAGCAAATTTGAAAAAATAACTGTATTTTCAGGAAGATATGGTTTAAGCTCTAAGGATACAACTCCGGCTCAAATTGCAGCTGTTCTATATAATAATCAAAAAAGCAGGTTTACAATTGGTATTATAGATGATGTTACAAAACTTTCTCTAACAAATATAGAAAATATAGATCCGCTTAATTATAATATATTTCAGTGTAAATTTTGGGGACTTGGCGGTGATGGAACTATTAGTGCCAATAAATCATCAATAAAAATTATTGGCGATAATACAAATATGCAAGTACAAGCATATTTTGAATATGATTCCAAGAAATCACGTGGACTTACAATTTCACATCTTCGTTTTGGAAATCATTCAATTCATGCACCTTATCTCATAAAAAAAGCTGATTTTGCAGCTTGTCATAATCCTGTATATATGCATAAATTTAATATAGTAGAAGAAGTAAAAGACGGCGGAATATTTCTACTTAATTGTGGATTTAAAGAAGATAAACTAAGTGAGTATTTGCCAGGACAAGTAAAAAAATATATTGCTGAGCACAATATAAAATTTTTTATAATAGATGCCTTTGCAATAGGAAAGAAAATTGGGCTCAACAGCAAAATAAGTACTATTTTGCAGGCAGCTTTTTTTAAGACAACAGGCATTATACAAGAAGATAAGGCAAAGCAACTTATGAAAAATGCTGCTAAAATGGCGTATGAAAAAAAAGGCAGTAAAATTATTGAGATGAATTACCAAGCCATTTGTATGGGATTAGATGAAGTGCATAAAGTTGATGTGCCCGCAGAATGGAAAGATTCAAAACCTACTCCGCTATCTGAAAAGCTTATTCCTGATAAAAATGAAATTATAGATTATGTAAAAAATATTCAAAAGCCTATTGCAATGCAGTGTGGCGACAAGCTCCCTGTATCAGCGTTTTTAAAGTATAAAGATGGAAGCTTTCCAATGGGTACAACTGCTCATGAAAGACGAAATATAGCTGTAGATATTCCAGTTTGGATTCCAGAAAATTGCATTCAATGCTGTCTTTGTTCATATGTATGTCCTCATGCCGTAATAAGACCTATTGTTATGACAAAAAAAGAACTTGAATCTGCTCCTGATGGAATGAAGAATATTTCTCTTATTGGCTTAAAAAGTAATGAACAATACAGTTTATCAATCATTATATCTGAAACTGATTGCACAGGATGTGGTTCATGTGCAGGTGTATGTCCAGGAAAAAAGGGCAATAAAGCTCTTGAAATGAAACCAGCTTTTCAAAAAGCAGAGCATCAAGAATATTTTGATTATGGAAAATCACTGCAAGATAAAAATGAAATAAAGCAAAGATTTAAAATAAGCACTATAAAAGGCAGCCAGCTCAGACAGCCGCTGCTTGAATTTAGCGGAGCTTGTGCTGGATGTGGTGAAACACCTTATGCTAAGCTTGCCACTCAACTTTTCGGAGAAAGAATGTATATTGCCAATGCTACCGGCTGTTCATCTATATGGGCTAATTCCTCTCCTTCTGCTGCATATTGTATATCGCATAACGGAAAAGCTCCTGCATGGTCAAATTCATTATTTGAAGACGGTGCTGAATTTGGACTTGGTATGGCTATGGCTCATTGTGCAGTTAGAACACGTATGAAATCTCTTTCAGAATCACTTATGTCATATGAAAATATTCCTTTCGAAGTAAAATCTGCTATAAGTAAGTGGATCGAAACTTATGAAAGTGGTGAGGAAAATTCATTTGCAAGTGATGAACTTATTAAAATATTAAACGCAGTGCCATTTGAAAATAGAACTTATGAAATAAATGAGCTTATAAATCATAAAGAATATATTTCAAAAAAATCTTTCTGGGTATTCGGCGGCGACGGCTTTGCATATGACATCGGATTCGGAGGAATTGACCATATAATAGCAAGTGGATATGATGTAAACATCCTAGTTTTTGATACTGAGGTTTATTCCAATACAGGAGGACAGTCATCAAAAGCTACACCAATAGGTGCAGAAGCAAAATTTGCCTCAGGCGGAAAGAAAACTGTTAAAAAAAGTCTTGCAGCAATGATGATGACTTATAAAAATGTATATGTAGCACAAGTTGCAATGGGTGCAGATTATAATCAAACATTAAAAGCAATGGTCGAAGCTGAACGTTATAATGGTCCATCATTGATAATCGCTTATTCCCCTTGCATTAGTCATGGTATAAAAGCTGGACTTGGCAGTTCGCAAAATGAACAAGCTAAAGCAGTTCGATCCGGTTATTGGCAACTTTTTAGATTTAATCCCGAATTTTATTCTCAAGGAAAAAGTCCATTGATTATTGACAGCAGTGAGCCTACTCTTGATTTTAATGAATTTCTTTCAGGAGAACTGCGTTTTGAAGCGACTAAAAAAATCAATCCTGAACATGCAGAAGGTCTTGAGGCTAAATCAAAAGAATATTCTGATGAAAGATATAAATGGCTTAAAACATTGCAGGAAATTTACAGACTTGACATCTAAAATTGGAATTTAAATTAAAGGCAGAACAGCATATTATATAAATTATATTATAAAAAATTCTAAATGCAGTTCTGCCTTTTATTTTATAATCCCCATGTTCTAATCGTATCAGCAGCAAATATAATAAGTTCAGTATTGCTCGGCTTTGCTACAGGATAATTAAACTTTTCACTTATTTTCTTGGGACATCTCTCATAGGCAAGTTCGATTGAATTTCTTATTGCACGTTCAACGCTACTGCTCTGCACATTGTATTTCTTAGCTATAACATCATATATTTCATATGTTGAATGTTCCATTATTTCAGGTTTTAATGAAGCACAGACTATTCCAGTTCGAAGGTATTTATAGCCTTTTAAATTTGTTTGTATCCCCATTTCACGGATAAAACTAGAGGCTAACCGTTCAGCTTTAACTTTGTCGCCGCCGCAATTAGTATGAAATTTTATAAGGCTGCATATACTGTTCACACCTATATTTTTTGATACATATAACATATTGTCATTGTATAAAATCATATCTATGATATTCTTATCACTGCTTATTACTATTACCTGAACACAACTTTGAATATACTTTTCAGGATTATCGGTTACAATAATTCTATATTTTTCAAAAAACATTTCTTTATCAAAAGTTTTTATCTCTTCGTCGCTGACAACAGCGTATACACCTAACTTTTGCAGTTCAGATGCTAATTTTATTCCAAAGCTCTTATCAGTCATTTCAATTAAAATTTTCACACTTAAACTAATCATATTTCAACTTCCTATATAGTATTCTTTAATAATCCGCTTCTCTTGCGTTGAGTTTTGTCGAATTATGTAATATATTATACTTACTGCGGAAATTTATGTAAATACCTAATTTTGTCGAATGATGACATGATTTATATAATCCCTTGATTATCATATGATATTTATGTATTCTGATTTATTGTGTGAAAAAAGTGTGAAACTTTCAATTTTGTGTTTTCATATTATTTGAAATATGATATAATATAAAGAGTATTCCTTATTTATGGACAAATGTAAACAGTTGTTTTTTATGTGGGAATTATGGGGATTTTTATCTGTACAGAAAGGAAACATTATCATGAATTTCAGAGATAAAATGAACAACTTCTTTCGTGGACGCTATGGCTATGATGAGCTTAATAAATTTTTACTTGTAATGTACATAATATTTATCATGATAAATTTATTTACAAGATTTTATTTACTTAATATTCTCTCTTTTGTTATAGCCGTTATACTGTTGTTTAGGATATTTTCTAAAAATATAGAAAAAAGATATGCTGAAAACAGAAAATTTATGGATATTACAGCCCCGATTCGTGTTTGGTTTGATAATATACGAAATTCATCTAAATCTTCAAGCAAGGTTTTCGTTTGTTCAAAGTGTCACCAAAAAGTACGTGTTCCAAAAGGAAAAGGCAAAATCGAAATAACTTGCCCTAAATGCAATTATAAATTTATAAAGCGGAGTTGAATTATGTATGGATATATTCAGATTTGCAAACCCGAACTTAAATTCCGAGAATTTGATTCGTATCGCACTTATTACTGTGGACTCTGCCACTCTCTTCATGAAAAATTCGGTTCTATAGGGCAATTCCTTTTAAGTTATGATATTACATTTTTAACACTTTTGCTTGATAGTCTTTATGAACCCAAAGAAATTTGCACAAGCAAAAGGTGCATAGCACATCCAATAAAAAAACAGCCTTATATACAAAGTGAAGTTACAGAATATGCTGCTGATATGAGCTTGCTTTTGTCAGCATATAAACTTGAAGATGATTGGTACGATGATAATAGCTATTTAAAAAAAATAATTTATAAGCTAATATTTAAAAAAAATAATAAACTCAAAAAAATATACATTAAAAAAGTTAGTATAATTGAAGAAGAACTAAAGAAATTGCATGAATTAGAGAAAAATAACTCTTCTGATCCAATGCTTCCAGCAATATGCTTTGGTAATATTTTATCTGAAATACTTGCTTTTAAAGAAGATGTGTGGGAAGAAAAACTTCGTATTATAGGTTTTCATCTTGGATGTTATATATATATATTAGATGCTTTTGATGACTTACCTGAAGATAAAAAGAAAAATAGTTATAATCCGTTTTTATCAAAAGATGTGAATGATGTTAAATTTATTGATGAAACCGAAGAACTTTTGCGTATAATAATTGCACCAGCTGCAGAAGCTTTTGAGTATTTGCCCGTTGTTAAAAATGTTGAGATTCTCCGTAATATATTATATGCAGGAATATGGACATCATTTAAAAAACGTAAAAGTGAATATCTTAATAATATAAATGAAAAAGATGAAAAGCAACAAGGAGGAAATATATGAAAGATCCATATCAGATTCTTGGCGTATCACATGATGCTTCTGAGGATGAGATAAAAAAGGCTTATAGAAAGCTTTGCCGTAAATATCATCCAGACCTTAATATGGACAAGCCTAATGCTGATGAATATGAGGCTCGCTTTAGAGAAATACAATCTGCATATCAAGAAATCATGGATCAAAGACAAGGAAAAAGCAACGATAATGATTTCTTTGGCAGAAGTAATTATCATACTTCAAATGATGATGAAGATTCAATGCATAAAAAAGCAGCTATAAATTTTGTGCAGAATCGAAGATTTGCTGAAGCTGTTAATGTTCTTAATTCAATAAAAAACCGTGATGCCGAATGGTATTATATAAGTGCTGTCGCTCAATCAGGAATGAGAAACGATGTTATGGCATTACAATATGCTCGTACAGCAGCAAATATGGAACCGGGTAATGTTCAATATCAGATGCTTTTAAGACAGCTTGAAAATCCTTCCTTCCGATATCAAGAAATGCAATCGCCATATTCTCAAAATGATGGAACATCTGAATGTTTAAGATGTTGTGCATATAATCTTATATGCAATGCATTGCTTTCATGCTGTTGTAGATTTTAATAAACTGTCTGCTAAAAAATATATAATGAAAGGAAACAATAATGAATTACAATTCATCGCTTTCTGATGCAAATAATCTTTTAGATTTTGAAAATAATTTAAACAACATTTTTGGAAACGAAAATGAAATGGATCCTATGTCTTCTGAAATTACACCTTATCGTCTTCGTGTTTCTGTTTCTACGCACATTGGTAAGGTTCGTGGCAATCACGAGGATAATTTCTATTTAAAGGGAATTTATCTGCACGAACACTTTCGTAATGATTTTTCAGCAACATATACTATAGATAATCCAGACGGTATGTACTTTGCCGTTTTTGATGGTATGGGTGGTGCTGCATATGGAGAGATCGCATCAGAAATTGCAATGCAGATACTTAGAAAATATGAAAATGATTTGGAAAATGCTGAAAATACCCGAATCGTTGACCAAATTGTTTCCGAATATACAAAAGAGGCTAATAATGCCGTGGTGGAAATGCTTCGTGAAAAACAGTCTTTAAGCGGTGGTACAACATTTGCTATGCTTTATTTTATGGGCGGTCAGGCAAGACTGTATTATCTTGGCGATAGCCGTATTTACCTGGAACAAGAATCCGGAATTGTATGTTTGACTCGTGATCACACGCTTGCCAATCAAAAGCTTGATGCTGGAATTTACACTGAAAGTGAAGCTGCAAACAGTCCTGATAATCACCGTTTAACACTTTATATTGGATCAGATAAAAGTGAAGTAGGTCTTAATGCTGACACTCGTATGCCGATTCCGATTCGTCCTAAAAACAAATTTGTAATTTGTTCAGATGGTTTGAGCAATATGTGTTCTGATAAGGTAATTCATGAGCTTCTGTCTCAAAATTATTTCAATGAAGCTGCTATACTTGTACAAGAGGCACTTAATCGTGGTGGTGCAGATAATGTAACTTGTATTGTTCTGGAAGTTATTTCCGATGACGAGGAATAAGAGTTGTTTTTATATTTATTATACTTTTGCAGATAATTATAAAGCAAACAAGCAGTTGATGTAAAACAGCTGCTTGTTTTGTAATATACAATAAAATATATAATGAGGTGCAATATTATTATAAGAAAACAAGTTTTTAATCCTTTGTATGTCTGTAGCATATGGCAAAGGCGGATATTTTGATCCTATAAGTGTTGCTTGCGATACACCTGCCGGAAAATATAAATTTTTAGGTCATATACATTATCCAGATGGCTGACCTATGAAAAAGTTTGTATGTTTTGATCCGGGTGTTATAAATGATAATGGTACTATTCGTATTTATTATGTGATTATGAACAAAGTGACAATTGTAAAAATGATGAAGATATAATAGAAAAAGAAATGGCTATGTTTGAAAAATCAAGAGAAGAAATTCTTACGACTGATTGCAGCGTTATGGGTGCTTGTATGGTTGTTGTGGAAGACGATATGCTGACAGTAAAAGAAGAAGCAAAGCATATTATTCCATATAATATAAAAGGTACAAGTTTTAAAGCTCACCCATTTTTTGAAGCAAGTTCTATGCGAAAAGTCAAAGACACCTATTATTTTATATATTCATCTAAGCAGAATCATGAACTTTGTTATGCTACAAGTAAATATCCAGATCGTGACTTTGTATTTGGTGGAACAATTATATCAAACGGAGATATTGGACTAAATGGACGAAGTGAAAGTGAACGCCTTAATATGACAGGCACTACCCATGGAAGCATTGAGTGTATAAATTGTCAATGGTATGTATTCTATCATAGACTTACACACAAATCAGACTATAGTAGACAAGCATGTGCAGAAAAAATTAATATAGAAGAAGATAGCTCAATAAAGCAAGTTGAAATGACATCATGTGGGCTTAATAACGGGTTTCTTATTGCTAAAGGCGAATATCCTGCTGCAATAGCCTGCAATATTAAACATTGATAAATATATATCAAAGTTCATTGACGTATATTAAAATAAGTGATATAATAATTAGTGGCAAATAAATTCGTTTTATAATATATAGTGTAAGTTTAAGGAGATTTTATGATAAAATATGGTTATAGAATTATGATGACAGAACGTTGTGAGCTTCCGGAAACTGTTTCAATGGAACCCGGATGTACCGATGGCTTTTCAGAAGCTCCGTATCTTATTGATGATATAGTTTATGATACATTAGAAGATGCTGAAGAAGTTTTAAAACAATATCGTTCTATAAAATCAGGATATATTACCGATTCTTCATTCAATAGAATTTATAGTGCACGTGAATTTTATATAGAAAAAATTAAAGTCGGTGAATATGAAAGAAAACTTAAATCATACGGTGCAGTAAAATATGCACAGTTTGAGTCATTTGAAAAAGGCAGAGAACCAATATTCTGCACCGAACCGCCGGAAGTAATAAAATGGTGTCATAAAAAGAATTATTGCGGTCCGATTGAAGAAAATATAGTGTATAAAAATAAAAGAAGGAAGAAAACTGAGGTTAAAACAAACTAATATATTTTATATTAAAGTATAATGATAAAATCACATAGAAATCGACATTGGATAATTTTTAATATAAAATACGATAACGAATATTCAATTTATAAAGAATAAAACTTGACAAAATAAGGTTTATATTATATAATATTTAATGAGTAAATGCTATGATGAGAAGTAGTAAATGTGGCTCTAATGTTCAGAGAGAAAACGTTTGGTGAAAGTTTTTCATTATCCATATTGAAGTAGTCTTGGAGCACTGTAAGTGAAGTTTTGATAAGTAATTTAAGTATTATTTATATGTGTAGCTTATGGCGGTAATCTCCCGTTATAGAGATGTGCTTATAATTTAGCACATGAGTGCAGGCTTTTATCAGCTTGAATTCAGGTGGTACCACGGACAAACTGTTCGCCCTGAGCTTTTTCTTTATTGAAAAATCTCAGTTTTTTTGTACCCAATTAAATAATCACAAGGAGTTTTAAGAATGAGAAAAGAACTGGCAAAGGCTTATCAACCAAAAGAGTTTGAAGACCGTATATATGCCCTATGGAATGAAAAGGAATGCTTTAAAGCTGTTCCAGATTCAAAGAAAAAGCCATATACAATAGTTATTCCTCCACCCAATATAACAGGTCAGCTGCATATGGGTCACGCACTTGATGAAACACTTCAGGATATACTTATTCGTTGGAAAAGAATGTCCGGATATTGTACATTATGGCTTCCTGGTACAGACCATGCAGCTATTGCAACAGAAGCAAAAATTGTTGCAGCCATGCGTGAAGAAGGTATTACAAAAGAAGACCTTGGCAGAGAAGGCTTTATGAAACGTGCATGGGAATGGAAAAAACAATATGGCGGAAGAATTGTTGAACAGCTGAAAAAACTTGGTTCTTCATGTGATTGGTCAAGAGAAAGATTTACAATGGACGAAGGCTGTTCAAAGGCAGTAAAAGAAGTTTTCATTAAATACTATGAAAAAGGTTTGATCTATAGAGGCGAAAGAATCATAAACTGGTGTCCAAAATGTAAAACATCACTTTCTGATGCTGAAGTAAATTATGAAGATCAAGCAGGTCATTTCTGGCACCTCAGATATAAAATCAAAGATTCTGATGGTTATCTTGAACTGGCCACAACACGTCCGGAAACACTTCTCGGCGATACAGCTGTTGCAGTTAACCCTGATGATGAACGTTATAAGAACTTGATAGGAAAGACTGTTATCCTGCCTATAGTTCATCGAGAGATCCCGATAGTTGCTGACAATTACGTTGAAATGGATTTCGGTACAGGTGTTGTTAAAATCACACCGGCCCATGACCCTAATGACTTTGAAGTAGGTCTTCGTCATAATCTACCTGTTATAAATGTTATGACTGAAGATGCCAAAATTACAGATGATTATCCCAAATATGCAGGCATGGATAGATATGAAGCAAGAAAAGTGATCGTTGCTGATTTGAAAGCTGAAGGTGCACTTGTAAAGGTTGAGGATTATAATCACAATGTTGGTACTTGCTACAGATGCGGAACTACAGTTGAACCAAGGGTTTCTACGCAGTGGTTTGTAAAAATGAAGCCTCTTGCACAGCCGGCTATAGATGCAGTAAAAAATGGAGATACAAAGTTTGTACCTGAACGTTTTGACAAGATTTATTTCCACTGGCTGGAAAATATTCGTGATTGGTGTATTTCAAGACAGATCTGGTGGGGACATCAAATACCTGCATTTTATTGCGATGATTGCGGCGAAATGGTTGTTACAAAAGAAAATAGTGCTGTTTGTCCTAAATGTGGTAAGCCTATGCGTCAGGATCCTGATACACTTGATACATGGTTCAGTTCTGCATTGTGGCCGTTTTCAACACTTGGCTGGCCTGATAAAACAGAAGACTTAGACTATTTTTATCCTACAAACACCTTAGTTACAGGTTATGATATTATCTTTTTCTGGGTTATCAGAATGATGTTCAGTGGTCTTGAAAATATGGGCAAGGTTCCTTTCAATACTGTTCTTATTCATGGTTTGGTACGTGACTCACAGGGAAGAAAAATGTCAAAATCTCTTGGAAACGGTATAGATCCACTTGAAATTATAGATGAATATGGTGCAGATGCACTGAGATTTATGCTTGCTACAGGCAACTCTCCAGGAAATGACATGAGATATATTGACGATAAAGTAAAGGCTGCAAGAAACTTTGCTAATAAGCTTTGGAATGCTTCAAGATTCATCATGATGAATTTACCTGATGATTTTAAGTTTACAGGTTTACCGTCTGATTTACGTATAGAGGATAAGTGGATCATATCTAAATTTAATGATCTTACAAAAGAAGTAGTTGAAAACCTTGATAAATATGAAATCGGTATTGCAAGTGCAAAGATTTATGATTTTATTTGGGATGTATTTTGCGACTGGTACATTGAACTTACAAAGCCAAGAATCATTGCAGGTGGTCAATCTATGGCTGATGCACAGGCTGTTCTTGTTTGGGTAATGCGTGGAATGCTTAAGCTTTTGCATCCGTTTATGCCATATATTACAGAAGAAATCTGGCAAGTTCTTACTGATGGAGAATCCATGATAATTCTTGAAAATTATCCTGTATATGATGAAAAATATAACTATTCTGAAAGTGCTGATCAGTTTGAAAAGGTTATAGCAGCTATTAAGGCTGTAAGAAACTGCCGTACAGAAATGAATGTTCCACCGTCAAGAAAGGCTAAGATCTTCATTGAAACAAATGAAGGAGATTTGTATAAATCAGCTGCAATATTCTTTGAGAAATTAGCGTCTGCGTCTGAAGTTGAAGTTGGAACAATATTTGATGTTTCTGATGCGGTTATGGCTGTAACAGATACTGCTCGTCTTTTCATTCCTATGGATGAGCTTATTGATAAAGATAAAGAAATTGCACGTCTTAATAAAGAAAAAGAAAAGGTACAGAAGGACATTGACTTTTTAAGCAAAAAATTGTCTAATCAAGGATTTATTGCTAAAGCACCTAAGCAGCTTGTTGAAGCTGAACAGGCTAAACTTGATAAGGCTAATGAAAAAATGACTAAGCTTAATCAATCTATTGAAAGTATGATGGCTTGATAAGGCTTGATAATACGAATAGAATAATTATGATTTAAGTAGGTGATTATTTATGACATATCAAGAATCTATGGCATATATCAGAAGCTTTAGTAAAAGTGGTTCTCCGGTAAAAAATCTCTCAAGAATAAAAAATCTTTTAAATGAACTTGAAAACCCTCAGGATGATTTGAAGTTTGTACACATTGCAGGTACAAATGGAAAGGGTTCTACGCTTGCATTAAGTTCGTCTGCCGCTATTGAAGCAGGATTTAAAACAGGACAGTTCACTTCTCCATATATGATTCGTTACAATGACCGTATTCGTATAAATAATGAGAATATTTCTGATGATGATGTAGCTGAACTTTGCACTAAAGTATCAAAATGTCATGTGGCCTCTGAATGTTCACAATTTGAGATAACATTTGCCATCGCACTGTTATATTTTTTAAAGGAAAAATGCGACATTGTTTTTTTAGAAACAGGTCTTGGCGGATTGCTTGATGCTACAAATGTTATCAAATCACCTCTTGTAAGTGTAATTACTTCTATTTCCCCAGATCATACAAATATTCTTGGTGAAACAATTGAAGAAATTGCAGTTCATAAAGCAGGAATAATCAAGCGTAACTGCTCAGTTGTTTTGTCAGCTGATAATGAAGACACTGTTACAGATATAATTGTCAAAACTGCTAATGAAAAATGTTCTGATGTTATAATTCCTAATTTATATGATTGCCATATAATTGATAAATCACTTGATAAAACAACATTTCAATATCATAGTATTGATTATACACTTAAGATGCCGGGAATGCACCAGGTTTACAACGCTCTTACAGCTATTGAAGTTGTTCGTATACTTAGTATGCATGGATACCTTATTACTGCCAAAAACGTTGTAGATGCCTTTAAAAAAGTATCTGTTCCCGCAAGAATTCAAAAAATAAGTGATAATCCGCCGGTTTTATTAGACGGCAGCCACAATCAAGGAGGTATAATTGCTCTTACAAATGTTTTGAGAAGTTCCAATTGTACACCTATTGTAATAATATGTGGTATGCTTTATACCAAGGATTACAAGACTGCGTGTCATATTATTTCACAGATTGCAGACTATGTTATATGTGTAGATAATTTTTCTGACTCATCTGTTCCAAAAGAAAAGCTTGAAACGTATTTTTATGACTCATGTAAGGTAAAGTCGCTTTCACTTGATGAGGCACTTCCTTTTGCATATGAATTAGTTGGGAATTCTAATGGAATAATTGCAATAAGCGGTTCGCTTTATCTTGCAAGTTATTTCTTGGGAAATAACGAGTCAGATGCCGTTTAATACAATTTAAGTAATATATAATTTAAAGCTGCCGCATCACACAGACACGGCAGCTTATATTTTAATATTAAATTTTACTTAAGTTTAATTTGAAAGAACTTTCATTCTTTCGCATGAATTTCGATGGGACTCACTCCTTATTCTTATGGATTAAACATTACAAAAGCATTTTTTATTTTCATAACAATCACATCTTTTTAAATTAAATATAATGCAACATTTAGGTATATTAAGCCATTGGAATCACCATTTTTTATAAAAATTATATAAATTAAGAATAAACTTCAAAAACAAATTTCAATATTAAAGCGTGTTTTACTTAAATCATTAAAATTGGTTTTTCAACCGGTGCGAATTTATTACTTATAAATGGTACTCACTACAATTCAGTAGTCCTCACTCATTAACTCTCGCTAATCGTATACTCATCTAACCAAAATAACAACCACGCTATTCACTTTATTTGCCATTGGATTTTACCATCCTTTTTGTTATCATTCAGCATTTATTTAAAGGCATTTAGCCGAAAATTCAGAGTCGTCATCACTCTAAATTACGTTCACCTATGCTGTCTATGACATAACATTTAAATTCATACAGTTACATCTGCTAAATCAGCTAACGTCAATACGAAATAAATTACTACAATGGGGTATGCTGTTTGTTTCAACAGCCCTTACGCTCCGCTCTTCGTCACCAATCGCTTACTGACCCAGACAGCATATGTACTGTGATTCTTCATTTGCCATCGGATCTCAACCTCCTTGCCGACCTTCATCATTTCACAAAAGACCAAGTCTTAAACCTTGTAAAATACATCGCTGAAAGATTTCTTTGTGATTACCTTACTTTGTATCACTCTCTTTCCTTGATTATATAATACCATAGTTTCTGAACATTGTCAAGAGCTTTTATTAAAAATGCACTAAAAATATTGATTTATTAGATTTGTAAAGTAAACTTACGCATCCTCTTAATATTTCAAAAGTAATATATCAAAACAACGCAATTAAAACTAAACTTCACTTTGATTTATTAACTATACTAAAAAAGCGAGCTAAAAACAGCTCGCTTTTGTTTATATTAAATTATTATCCTGCCGAATTATCTGATGAATCTTGAGGAGGATCTGTTACTACTGGTGGAGGATCTGTTGCTGGTGGATTTGTTGCAGGTGGTTCAGTCACCGGAGCCGGTGGTTCTGTTACAACAGGAGCTACGGCGTAATATACAACAATTTCATTTCGAGCTTCAAGGTCATATGTAGAATTAGCATCTACACTTAATCTTGATACAGTGTTAGCTGTACAATCCGATCTGGTTTCAGCTTCAAGTCTATATACAACTCCAAGTTCATCAAGAGTTTTTGTATAATCTCCTACATATACATTCACATAATCAGGAAGAGTAATCTTTGAAGGACCCTTGCTTACTTTGATTTTTACAGCAACGGAAGTATTAAAATATTCCCCTTCTGGTATCTCCTGCCATATTATCTGACCTGCTGGATACTCATCGCTATAGACTTCTTCAACATTAAATTTCATCCAGGAGCTATATCGATTAAGTTGAGTTTCATATGTCTTTCCAATCAGGTTAGGCATTATTCCATCTCCCTCAGGAGTTGTACTGTCGGATTCTTCTTTTGATGTAGTGACAGTAACTTTAGTTGTATTAACACTTGACATTGTGTTAGAATCACCATTTCCTTTTAGAAATAGAAAATATACCATTACTAAAAGTATAACCAAGAGCAGCATTCCTATAATTAAAGGTATTTTTACACGATCTATAGCAGTGGGCTGCGGTTCATTATATGTATTTCTTTCATATATTTCATTAGAATACCCATCATATGAATAATCATCTGTATAACCTTCAGGTTGTTCATAATCATCATATTGATCTTCATCTTTGTTATAGTATTCATTTTGCTCATACTTTTGAGTATTTTGATGTGACGATACAGCAGATGACCTGTTTCTGTTATTTCCAGAACTACGATTATTGTCATTAAAAAGCTGATTGACAAGTTCTGGAATTGTTTTAATTCTATCTGCACTTACAAGGTTCAGACCTTTCATTATAACATCTGAAACATGACGTGAAATATTTGTATTTAAAAGACATGGTGCAATTAAATTATCATTCTCCATACGGCTCATTGCACTTGTAGGCATACTTCCTGTAAGAACTCGATATAAAACAGCACATACGGCATAAACATCAGTCCATGTTCCCTGCCTGTTGCTTGCAGAATATTGCTCTGGAGCAGCGTATCCTTCAAATATTTCACAATCAAGCTCTGTGCCGGCAGTACGTGCAGCCGCTATTGAAAAGTCCGTTAATTTAAGTTCACATTTTTTTGTAACATATATAGTTTCAGGACTTATAGCACGATGCAGCACGCCATTGTTATGAAGAATACTGATAGTAGTAAGAAATGAAGGCAGCATACTTGAAATTTGTCCCCAACTAAGCTCGCCGGCATTTTCTTTAAGAAAATCAATAAAACGCAATCCATCAATATATTCATATACAATATAGGCTGTATTGTTTTCTGAAAACATATCAATTACTTTATTTATTTGCACTTGTTCACGTATTTGTGCAAGTGATTTGTTTAGGTCGGAAAATTCCTCCATAAGAACCTTATACTTTGGCAAACTTGTACTATCTATGCATATTTTTGAAGAATTTGCATCACGCATACAAAAGTTCAACGGCATATATTCTCGCAATAATACACGACAGTTGATAGATCGGTCAAGTGCAATATAAGTAATTCCCTCTCCGTTCATAGAAAGAGCAGTACCTACTATATATCTATTATTCAACTCAGTTCCTGGTTGAATAAATGTTTCATTTATAGGAACATTTTCATTATAACCACAGCGTTGACATATTCCGCCAACATAATCTGTATGCATCATACAGCCATAGCATAATTTATGTTCTCCCATTTCCTTCCCTCCATTCTTAATATTTTTACAGATAATACCTCATCTTATTTATTTTATCATGCATTTTCTTTTATGTCAACTAATTTATAAAATTAAAATTGTACACTAGCAAATTGTATTTTTTCTGTAATAATGCTGAAAGTTTTTTGTATTTTATAATGAAATTGATCCTTGTTCAAGCATTTTTTGTGCAGCCATAAGAATGCCTATCTTCCCGCTTGTATATGTAACTCCTCCTTGCAGCCATGCAGCATATGGTTCACGCAGCGGACCGTCTGCTGAAAGTTCTATTGAAGCACCCATTGTAAATGCTCCGGCTGCCATTATAACCTCACTTGTATAGCCTGGCATATCCCAAGGCTCTGGTGAAACATACGCATCAATAGGAGAACCTGCTTGTATTCCTTGACAAAATGATATAAGATTCTTATCTGTCTTAAGACAGATCGCCTCTACTATATCTCCACGTTTCTCTCCAATACGTGGAAAACATTCAAATCCAAGTTTTTCAAAAAGTGCAGCAGCAAAAGTCACCGTCTTTAAAGCATTTGCAACACATTCAGGTGCATGAAAAAATCCAAGGAACATTTCCCTGTTCATACCAAGAGTACATCCCACTTCCTTGCCAAGTCCTACACAAGTAAGTCTAAATGCACATTTTTCCACCAATTCTTTTTTACCAGCAATATAGCCGCCTGTTCTTGCTATACCGCCGCCTGCGTTCTTTATAAGCGAACCGATTATAAGATCTGCACCATTCTGAGTTGGTTCTGTTTCTTCTACAAATTCACCATAACAATTATCAACCATTATAATTGCATCGGGATTTCCTCGGCGTACTGCCTCTGTCATTTTACGCATTTGCTCCATAGTATATGCAGGTCTTAAAGAATATCCTCTTGAACGCTGTATATATGCAATTTTCGCACCAGAAACACTATTTTCAATACTATCATAATCAGGTGTGCCATCCTCAAGCAAATCTACCTGAGAGTACTCAACACCATAATCTCTAAGAGAACCGCTGCCAGGTTCGCCGGAGATTCCCAAAACCTCTTCTAAAGTATCATAAGGCTTTCCTGTTATGGAAACCATCTTATCGCCTGTTCTTAAAATACCAAACAGTGCAACTGTAAGTGCATGAGTTCCTGATACAAAATTATGACGTACAAGAGCATCTTCTGCACCAAATACATCTGCAAATACACGATCAAGAACATCTCTTCCTATATCGCCGTAACCATAACCTGTACTTCCATAAAAGCATTGCTCATTTACACGGTTTTTCTGAAATGCTGAAAGAACTTTAACACCATTATATGCTGTCACTTCTTCAATACGCTGAAAATCCTTTTCCGCAGCTTTTTCGGCAGATTTTGCTATATCAAGCAGTCTGTCATCTATATTAAAGAAATCCTTTATATTCATATTTATTGTAACGCTCCTTTTTCTGTTCCTTCTTTTTTAATATCTACTCTTTCAAGAACATATTCTGTTTCTACCTCTTCAAATCCTATTTGCTGATAAAAACTTCTTCTTATATCAAGTGCATATAATACGGCATCTTTGCCGAGTTCGCCCAGCCATGCGGCAAGCCATTTAAGGAAATCCCTTGCATAGCCACTTCCACGGTTAGCTATACGTGTAGCTACTTGTCCTATCATAACATGATTCTCTTGGTCAAAAACTATAGTGACAGTAGTGCTGTTCTTATATGTAAGAACATGGCTAACACCATGTCTGCATCTATGTGAGGTATCTGTAAGCCATAGAGGATAATCTGTAAGATTCGGAAAACCTTCTTTTAAAATATCATAAACATCTGAAAGCTTTGGATTAAACTCTACATCAGATTCATCAAATGTTGCGGATATATTATCAGATTTCAATGCAAAAAGAGTTCTACGCAGCTGCTGATAGTTTGACATTTTGCTAAGATAAGCAAGCATATTCTGTGGACATTCAACTCTAAACGGAAGATGCATTTTTATAAAATCAGTAATTTCTTCAGTTGGAAGTATGTCATTTGAACATATTACCAAAGTAGAATTCAGCATGAACATATAGCCTTCTGCATTTTCATTATCTTCATACTTAGCAAGAAAAAACTGACAAAAATCATATTCTCCACCATATGCCTTAAAATAAGCAAGAAGCTTTTTACCACGCCAGCTTTTTTGAAGTTCTGCTTTTTGCTTTAAAGAAAAATCATATACACGTGTTATCATATTTCAACAGCCTTTTCTATCATTGCTTTTGTAAGCTTAAGACAATTTTGTATATCATTCAAATCTGCAACTGAAGACGGTGAATGAAGATACCTACACGGAGCAGAAACAGCAATGGTACGTACTCCGCCACGACTCATGTGTATAGCACCACTATCGTTTCCACCTGCAATGCGTGTTTTAGTCTGACATGGAATATCCATTCTTTTACACTCTGCAAAAGCAAGGTTATAAAGTTCTCTATCATAAATAGTACTTCTATCCATAAATGAAACAACAGGTCCGTTTCCGAGTGAACAAACTTTAGCATCGCCATTTGCTCCTGAAATATCAGCGGCAGTTGTAGCTTCAAGAACAATAGCAATATCAGGATTTACTGAAAACGCAGCTGCTTTTGCACCTCTAAGACCAACTTCTTCCTGAACAAGAAAAGCAAATGTTACATCATATGGAATCTCTTCTTTTATAAGTTCAAGCATTATGGCACAGCCTATTCTATCATCAAGTGCTTTGCTGCAAACTTTGATATCACCAATTATATTAAAAGACGGCAAGAAATGAACATATGTTCCAAGAGATATCAATTCTTCTGCCTGCTTTTTGTTTTTAGCACCAATATCAAGATAAAGCTCCGAAAATTTTGGAAGTTCTTTACGTTGATTGCTGTTTAATAAATGAACAGGTTTAGCACCTATTACTCCGTTTATATTATTATCGCCTACTACAACAGGTCTTCCTATTACAACAGAGGCATCTATACCGCCTACAGGAGCGATCTGCATTGTTCCATCATCATTTATATATGTTATAATAAGTCCAACTTCGTCCATATGAGCACTTATCATTAACTTTTTAGGAGATTGTTTTCTTCCCTTTTTCTCTGCAATAACACTGCCGAGCGGATCGATTTTAATACTATCTGCATAATGCTTTATATTCTCACAAATATATTCTCTTACAGCTTTTTCATTTCCAGATGCTGCACACAAAAGACAAAGTTCTTCTAAATATTTATTCAACATGAAACACTCCTCCTAATCCATTCTGCAAGAAGTTTACCTGTATTCTGAACATCAGTTACAGATATGATTTCAGACGGAGTATGCATATATCTAAGTGGAATAGATAAAGTACAGCTTTTAACTCCGCCACGACTTACAGAAAAACGATCAGCATTTGTACCTGTTGTACCGTTCATAATTTCAGTTTGCCAAGGAATATTGTTGGATTTGGCAGTATCTATAAGGCTGTCACTTATCTCTTTTGAAAGAGTTGGAGAAATGCCAATCATAGGACCTGCATTAATCTTACCGCACTTTATAGGGTCATCATTATGACTAAGTGCAAATGAAACGTCAACTGCAATAGCTATATCAGGATTGATATTATAAACGGCGGTTTCCGCACCGCACTCTCCTACTTCTTCCTGAGAGGAAAAAAGAACTGTTAAATTATATGGTATCTCATTATCAGAAATAAGTTCAAGTGCATATATAATTGATGCAATGCCGCATCGGTCATCTAATGAATGAGCAGCTATACATTCATTGGCAAGCTTCATAAAAGGAGTATCAAAAGTTACTCTATTTCCAAGAGATATTATTTCGCTAAGTTCTGATTTGCTATATCCGGTATCAATTAGTAAATCTGTAATATCTAAAACCTTTTGCTCATCGCCACTTAAATGTGGCGGTATTGAAGCTATAACACCATTTATCGCCTTTTTGCCGTGAATAATTACATTCTGTGCAGGCATAAGACGCATATCCAGTCCACCTACATTTCCAACTTTAATGAAACCCTCTTCTGTAATAGATGTTACAATAAAGCCAACTTGGTCAAGATGTGCATCAAGAAGTATATGTGGTGCTTTTTTATCATTAGAGTATATATTGCCTATAACATTACCCATTTTATCAATATAAGCATCGGGACAATACTTTTTCAAAAGCGAAAGAGCTGTCATTCCTGCGTTATTTTCATTTCCTGATACTCCGTCAACTGATGATAAATTGTCCAGTATTTCCAAAAGATTCATTATTTACTTTCAAGCTCCTTTACAAGTCCTTTGTAGTGATTTCCTCTTATTTCAAAATTAGGATAAAGGTCAAAGCTTGCACATGCAGGAGATAATGTTACAATATCTCCCTTTTCAGCAATTTCTCTTGCCTTCTCTACAGCATCTTCCATAGATTCGGCATGGATGATTACAGGACAACCTTCTTTATAATTAGAACAGCTTGTAATGGCAGCTTCAATTTTAAGTGCTGTAAGTCCCATAAGTATCATAACTTTTACCTTTTCACAAACTGTTTTTGCCATAGGTTCAAATGGTATTTTTTTATCATATCCGCCCATGATTACGATAAGTTTTTGATTGAAAGAATTAAGACCTGCCAGTACACGTGTGGGACTTGTTGCAATGCTGTCATTATACCACTTCACGCCATTAAGTTCACGTACAAATTCAATTCTATGCTCTACTCCACCGAAATTCTTTGCAACATTAACTATTGTGTCAACAGATACTTCTCCCCATACTGCACTTATAGCAGCAAGATAATTTTCTACATTATGCATACCCGGAATTCTTATATCATTCATATGCATTATAGGTGTTACGTTACCCATGTTATTGTAGCAAAGCATATCATCTTCTCTTAAAAATGCACCACGCTCAGGTTTTGACTTTCTAGAAAACTTTACAAGATTTCCTCTTACTTTATAAGAAAGATTATTGGTAAGATCATTATCAAGATTAAGTACAGTTTTTGAAAATGCATTCTGATGAGCAATAAGATTTACCTTAGCATCAATATATTCCTCCATTGTACCGTGGACATCAAGATGATTTGGAGCAATATTTGTAATTACTGCAACATCAGGAGATTGACGCATTGAGAGTAGCTGAAAGCTTGAAAGCTCTACTACAGCAGCATCATTTTCTTTGATCTCTTCAATAATAGGCAGAAGTGCACGTCCAATATTGCCACCCTTGTGAACAGTTATGCCAGACGCAGAAAGAAATTCTGATATAACTGATGTAGTTGTAGTTTTTCCGTCCGAACCTGTTACTGCATATATTTTACAAGGACAAAGCTCAAAGAATACTTCCATTTCCGTTGTAACAGAAACACCGTTTATACGTGCTTCTGTAAGCTTTTTATTATTAAAATACATACCCGGTGAACGAAATACAATATCAAAATCAATAAGAGAATCAAGATAACTCTCTCCCAGTACGAATTCCACACCGGCTGCTTTAAATTCATTATAAATATCTCCAAGCTGTTCAGGCTGCTTTTTATCAAGAAGAGTTACACTTATACCCTTCTTTAAAAATAAACGTATAATATCAGTATTTGTAACACCTACGCCAATAAATGCAATCTTTTTATGCTGCATTTCATTAAAAAAAGAATCAATCTGCTTCATAATATGCCTCCAGAATTTTTTTGCAATTGCACATAAAAAGGCACCTCTCTCTATAGAAATGTGCCTTTTCTTTGATTTTAAGAAATTATTTAGCTACAGGAATATCATCCATTGTAATCTGTACGCGTGGATTTCCGTTATCATCAGCTTCTATCATAACAGCTTTAGAAATAGTTATTGGTGATGTAGGAACTGCAACCTCTCCCATACTGTTTGCGGTACGCTCAACCTTGAGGAATGAATCAACAACATCCATGCCATCTGTTACTTCGCCAAATGCAGCATAATCGCCATCGAGGAATGAACAGTCGCCATAACATATAAAGAACTGGCTTGATGCACTATCAGGATCCATTGAACGTGCCATTGATACAACGCCCTTTTGATGTGATAAACTATTTTCTACACCATTGGAAGAAAACTCGCCCTTTATAGTTTTTGGACTTCCGCCTGTTCCATCACCATTTGGGTCACCACCTTGTGCCATGAATCCATCAACTACACGGTGGAATTTAAGTCCGTCATAAAAGCCGTCATTTACAAGACCTTCAAAATTTTCACAGCTTATTGGAGCAACGTCCGGACGAAGTGTGATAATAAATGTATTTCCATCTGCTGATGCACTTTCGCCATCCTTCTTTTTGCTGTCGTCTTTAGAACAGCCTGCAAATGTACCCATCATCATAACAGCAGCCAGAGCTGTTGCAAAAATTTTTGTATACTTCATAGTTGTATTTCCTTTCAAAGATGTATTTCAATAAAATTATATCACAATGCAAAAGATAATGCAAGTGTTTTTATAATTTATAAAAAAATTAGCCTACTGTATTGTCATCAGTTATAGGTTCAGTATTTTTTTCGTTTTCAGGTGATATTTCATAAATGTTTTCAGATGAATATACAACATCTTCATCATTACTTGTACTTGTTTCTGAATTTGCTTCAGTAGAAACTGTTGTTTCAGTTGTACTTTGTGGTACAGTTTCGATGTTGGTAGTTGATGTTGACGTACTGCTTGATGCAGAACTGTCAATATCAATTAAAAACTGTATTCTTGGATTGCCAGCTGAATCAGCCTCAATAATACCTGAATATTTTATATAAATGGGTGTATCTGGTGATGACAACTCACCCATTCTGCCAACGCTTCTTGGAACATTCAGAAAATTATCTATAACTTCCATACCTTCTGTAACATTAGCAAAAGCAGCGTATGAACCATCAAGATATGTCAAATCACTCAAGCATATAAAAAATTGACAAGTTGCACTATCAAAATCATCTGCACGTGCCATTGATACGGTAGATCGAACATGAGATAAATTATTAGCAACTCCATTTTCAGAAAATTCACCCTTGATCGATTCGCTGCTTGAACCAGTTCCATCACCATTAGGGTCGCCGCCTTGAACAACAAAATCATCTACAACACGGTGAAAGGTCAAGCCATTATAAAATCCCTCATCTACAAGCTTTTGAAAATTTTCACAAGTAATGGGTGCTATATCAGGATATAATGTCATAATAAAACTGTTTTCACCAATAACTGCACCATCAAGAGGGTTTTCCTTACTGCACCCACTAAACATTGATACAGCCATTACTGAAACCAAAACGCAAGTTATTCCTTTTGTTTTTTTCATAGAAGTCAACCTTTCCGTAGTTTCAATATTTTTATTATACCACATTTCCTTAAATAAATCAAGTTTTTTTCCAATTTTAGTGCAGCTAATCTTACATACACATTAAAAGAAATGATAAATATATTTCATAACTATATAGATAAATATATTTTTATCTTTAGCAAGCTCATTGACAATTGAATTTACATATTTTACAGAAGACTCTATATCTGCTTTTGATGGTGCTTTTCCACCCATATCGGCAGCAAGAGCAAGTTTAATAATATCATTTGCTCCTTTTCCATCAATTCCTATTGAATTAAGTTTATTTTCAGCAATTTCTGCAAAATCAAGCAGCTGTTCATTTTGCGGAGTAATAGATTGATATTTTAGTAAAATCATAAGAAATTCGTAAATGCTTATTATACTCATAATAGTATTTGAATTATTGAATGCATCGTTTCGTTTTTTCAAAGCATAATTTCGTGATAAAATAAATCCATATATAATAATAGCAATCACAGCTATCCCTATTATTATATAAAGTATAACTTTAAATAATGTTTCAAATATTCCATTTGAGCTTTTAGTTTTATTTGATGGTTTATTGTTTTCAGTTGTTAAAGCTGTAGTATTTTCTGGAGCGTAATCAGTTATAGTAGTAACAGTTGTAGTGACTGTTGTTGTAATAATTTCAGATGTTTCGGTTTGTGCATCTGTATCTATATTATTTTCTTCGCCAATAATTTCTGTTTGATCTAATTCAGCATTAGTGTCATAATATCCTGGTGTCAATTCATATGGTACCCATCCATATCCATCAATATAGTATTCGCACCAAGCATGTGCTGCCGAATCCGGAATACTTACAACAACTGAACCATCGTCACTTTTATCACCATTTGCAATTATATCAGCAGATACGATGTATCCTTCACAATATCGTGTAGGAATTCCGAAATATCTTGCAATTACTGCACCAGCTGTAGCAAAATGCATACAGTAGCCTTTATTGTTTTCCAATAAGAAATAATTTACAAAATCACGTGTGGACGGTGTTTCTCCGGGTGACAGCGTGTATTCACTTGTATCAGAAAGATATTTACGTATTGCTGCAAGGATTTTTAATGAATCTTCGCTTTCTGCAGCTTCATAAACTTCCTGTGGCAGTGAAGCATAAACTTTATCAAGTCCTTCTGAAGAAAATGGTACAGTATAGGTATCGTGAACAAATTGCCTGTATGCATAACTTTCAGTTAATGATGCTTGAAGTGCCTGTGCTTTATATTTAGAATTTTCTATATAAGGCGAATCAAGAGATGATACATATATTGATTCCTGAGATGTATCAATATCAAGATTGCTAAAAAATTCAGCTGTTGATGGATCATTGAAATTAAAACCATTAGTTGGCAGATAATAATGATTCATAGGCATTGATGATATATTATAAAAATTCTGCATGAGTGATATTGAATAACTATATTCATCTTTATTTTTTCCAACAGAACAGCTGGTGTCATGTAAATATGAATAATTCTGTCCATATGCTGCATAAGGAAGAAGTGTTGATTCTGATTTTTGCAAAGACTTTATTTTTATAGAAGCATTTGTATCTTCACCATATATATTTTGATTATTCATAAAAGGCAAAATCTGGGGTACACATTCAAATTTTGAAAACAATGCATCAAGCTCTTCGTTCTTTTTCCATTCATCTTCTGGAAGTGATTCCCATTTGTTGTCCTCATAAATAGAACCAGTGAAGTTTTTTAGATATAAGCTTTGATTTATTGGTTCACTTAATGTTATTTGAACGTTATCCTCATTGCGATATTTAATATTGCTTTTAGTGCCTAGTTTACGTGTATCAGGGTCGTTTATAAGACCAAGTGATATGCCAATATTATTTACGCTTTTTACAAAGTCTTCCCATTTAAAGTTTTCAATGCTTTCACGCATTTCATCTCTTTTATTTTGTATTTTTTTATCTGTTGTTAAATTGAATGCATTACAAAGCATAACTGAAATTAAAACTGCCGCAACAGTAACCGCCAGCATTGCAATACCGCAATTTGCTATATTGGCATTTTGCAAAGCCTTTTTTCCGCTTCTGCTGTATGATGCGATCTGTATTGAAAGAACGCAAAACCATGTAACAACGAGAATCAATATTGATGGAATATTCATTTTTAAGCCTTCATAAAGACCAAATTCAATCGGAATGAATGTAAGCAAAAAATAAAATATAAAATAAGGCTTTCTTATAACCACCCGAGCTATAAGACTGCAAAGAATTATTGAAGTACAGCAAATAAACCATAACATATCAATATCAATTGAAAGCGTGCTTTTTAATTCAAAGAATTGTGTTTCTGTATGATGAGCTACACAATAATATAAATTATAAATATATTTAAATCCCGAAATAAAAGGAGCACGTTTCCAAAAAGTGAGTAATATGCCTATAAAAAGAGGAGTATATCCTATAAAATGCATTTTTTTGGGCATAAGACTAAAAACACTTGTACTTAAAACAGATAGGCACGTTACAGTCCAAAATAACATTTTGTTATATTCTTCAAAATGTATCATTGAAAAACATACAGAAAATGTGCATATAGAACCGACTAAAGCAATCAGTATAAGAAGTATAGGCTTAATAGAAATTGCATTATGTTTTGTAGTTATAACAATGTTTTGTCTTACCTGAAATTCATTCATTCACGAATCACCTCCATTGTTGAGAGCTTTTTTAAATTCTCTGAGATAGATTCTTCTCTTATAAAAATAATATTTTTATTTTCAGAAGAATTCTGTGATAGTGATGAAGGATTCGATGTGATAATATAAAAGTGATTATTATAAAATGTTTTAAAGCATCTTTCAATTTCATTAACAGCAAAATTAGGTGTGCAGTAGTATATGGCATTAGTAGAATGTATAGCCAATAAATCAGAAGCTTGTGTAAGAAGTTCTTTTGAATCCTCAACAGGTAGATTTGAAAGTAATATTGTAAAACAATCATTCAGCTCTGATATGGAATGAATGTCATTCCATACAAGTTTTTGTGACTTTTCGGATAACCAATATATCACAACAGGAACTTCTTGTTTTACAAGTGCCATAGAAAGAGAATAAGCAGCTTCCAAAGTAGAATCCATTAAATCAGCAGATGGATTGCTTGCATTTGAATAATCAATCAAAATAGCTGCTCGCTGTTTTATAGGCAAACTATATTCTTTTACCCACATTGTATCAGTACGGCTGCTTAATTTCCAGTGAATACGTTTTGGCATATCACCGGGATGATATTCACGAATGCGATAAATTTCAGATGGATCATCTCCGGAATGAAGTTTTGAATAAACATTACTTTCTTCATCTGTTACACTGCATGGAACATGAATTTTATAGTTAAGCTCTGTACCGGATGGTAATGTTAAAACAGATATAGATTGAGTTTTGCGTATGCTCTTTTTTAATAATCTTATATAATCAGTGATTTCAAATCGATTTAACTTTATTTCAGTCAATCCACAATGAGGTATAGTAATAGTTAATTCGACTATTGTAACATTTTTTGCCGACACTGGAAACGTTACTGCAATAGGAATCTGTTCACCGGTTACAACGCTTGAACAAGTTAGTTTAGCAGCGGCTTTGCTTATAGGAAAAATACACTTGTTTTCTATTACAAGCTGAACAGTCTGAGGTTTGTTGCGATAATAAGAAACAACAGGAGTTTTTATTGATATATTAAGTCTGAATCTTATATACAGTAAAATTGTTTTTAAGAAGATAGGGAGCATTATAATAATGCATAAAAACAAAATTGAGAATTCACCTGAATATAAAACAGAAAAAAGAAGTGCAACAATAAGAATAATTGCATATGTGAATTTCATATAAAAAGTTTGTATCATAATTTTACACCATCGGGACGTGGTACAGGTACTTTTCTTATAATATCCTGTATTACCTGCAATGCTGAACCGGAATTTCTGCTTTGTTCACGCATAACGATTCTGTGTACAAATACATCTTGACATATTGCAGCAATATCATCAGCTAAAACATAATCACGACCCCTCATGAAAGCCATTCCACGTGCTGCATCTGTAAGTGCCAATGTTCCACGTGGGCTTACACCAAGTAAAATTGCCGGATGATGTCTTGTTTCGTCTACAAGACTTGCAATATAATGATAGATTTTAGGATTTATTGTTACTCTTGATACAGCTTCACGCATTTCTATAAGCATCTTAGCATCAACTATAGGCTGGATAGTATCGATTGGATTGCCATTT
Organism: uncultured Ruminococcus sp.; assembly: GCA_947566125.1. Lineage (GTDB taxonomy): Bacteria > Bacillota > Clostridia > Oscillospirales > Ruminococcaceae > Ruminococcus_C. Next base: position 59,292 of record CANOIR010000001.1, read on the forward strand.
TCCCTTGAACGCAGAATTTCTATTTCATGCTGCATATCCGGATAACCCATTTCTAAATGAAACATAAAACGATCCATCTGAGATTCAGGGAGCATTTGAGTGCCTATAGAGCCGATAGGATTTTGTGTAGCAATAACAGTATGCGGCTGTGGCAAATGATATGTCACGCCGTCAACAGTAACGTTTCCTTCCTCCATAACTTCAAGCAGAGCAGATTGAGTTTTGCTTGATGTACGATTTATTTCATCGGCAAGAAAAAGCTGGCAGAATAAAGCACCGGGTTGAAATTGAAACTTTTCAGTTTTTTTGTTGTATATTGAAAAGCCGGTTAAATCTGCCGGCAAAACATCTGGTGTGAACTGCACACGTTTACAGTCAAGACGCATTGCTTTTGAAAATGCAAGTGCAAGAGTGGTTTTTCCTACGCCGGGCTTGTCTTCAATTAAAATATGACCTTTAGCTAGAATTGCCAAAAGAACCTTAGCTATCATTATATCCTTTCCTATTACAGCCTTCTTTACTTCAGCTATTATGCGGTTAATATATTTGCCGTATTCGGCTACATATGAATATTGCATATAGACTCCTTTCAATAAATGGACATTGCAAAATATTTATTATAATCGTTATTTGATATTATACCATTTTTTATGCATTATTGCAATAGATATAATTTATAATTAGCTGAAAAATAAATACTGCTTCTAAAAGTATTTAAACATGCAATAATACATAAAATTATCTTGAAATAGTTTTGAAAATATGATATAATAACTATGCATTAAAACGAAACGAGGGAATATGTTATGTTCAAAAAAATAATATCATCTGCATTAGGAATTTCACTTATATGTGCTGCGATCTCAGCACCGCATGCAGTATATGCTGACACAAAATCTAATTTTATTGAAAAATATATGATTTCTGATTCAGAAGATTATGGCGGCAAAATATTTTATAATGATAATAGCGATGCAGGATATTTATATAAATCTACTAATCCTGTAAATTCGCCTGATGAAGTTCCTATAAATGAATCTATTATAGGTCTTGATGAAAGTATAGTAAAGATAATGATCGATCCGGGACATTGCGGATATGAAAATCGTTCACCTGTATACAGTTCATATTATGAAAGCGTAATGACATGGAAACTTTCAAATTATCTGCAAGAAGAGTTAGAAGCTCTTGGTGCTCACGCAGACCTTACAAAGAGTTCCCTTGAGGAAGAACCGCCTCTTCAAGTACGAGGTCAAAAATCAAAAGGATATGATTTTTTCATATCGATACATAGCAATGCAGCATCATATAGTTCTATAGACAAGCCTGTTGCATTGTGCTATCAAAACCTTAGCTGGACAACTATTGACGATACAAGCAGAGAAATAGGCGGACTTCTGGCATCCAAGGTTGCAGAAGTGATGCAGACAAACCAAAAGGGAGAGATTTTTCAAAGACTTTCTGCGGAAGACCGTGATGGAAACGGTGTATGGGATGATGAATGGTATGGCGTTTTATGCGGTTCGAGATATGTAAGCACTCCTGGTGTATTGCTTGAACATTCATTCCATACAAATTACAGAGCTACTGTATGGCTTAGTAATGATGATAATTTAAAAAAGCTGGCAAAAGAAGAAGCTGCTTTAATATTTAATTATTTTACAGAGAAAAAAGCAGAAGCAGGAATCACAGCACCAACTACCACTACAACTACTACAGAAATGACATTTGAAACAACTACAGAAACAACAACACCTGAAAAATCAACAAACACAACAGAAACAACAACTACTACTGTAAGAATAGAACCTGTTCCTGTAGAAAATGGAATATTGGGAGATGTAGATGGTAATGGTTCTGTATCTATAAATGATGCGATTCTGGTGCTTGAATATTATTCAAGAAATGCAGCTGGATTAGAAGCAAAATTTATATGGTCTGCCGATGATTTAGAGAGTGAAAAAATGATTTTTAATGCTGCCGATATGAATAAAAATGGAACTATAAATATTGATGATGCTATTTCTATATTAAGTCTATATGCGGCAAATGCTGCTGGAAAAACTGAATAAACGATCTGGCACCAACTCGACCGTCTTACGACCCATACTTTCAATTTTTAATCATTTACAAAATAAAAAATGCTGTTGCAACTTAAATCTTTGCAACAGCATTTTTGGGTTTACTTATTATAAAATTCAAGCATTATTCTTTTCTTTCTTTTCCATGATAAAGCTTAAAAATTCAAGAACTGCAAGTACAACTCCGCCAATAATAAATGGCAGGATCAGAATAGGGTCACTTATTACATGAGAAATAGAAAGCGGTTCAAGAGCAGCTCCATCAACTGTATCAAGTGTTGTTGGACCTTGTGTTATAGCGTAAAGAGAACCTATCATTAAACCAATTATAGTGTACATACTCTGATGACGATACTTTACCAAAGCACGATTAACAGCCTTTATAATCACGATCACTCCGGTTATTATTCCCAATCCTAATGCACATATATAAGGAAGAGATTCAAAGCTTTCCATTTTTAATATTGATGAGATAGCTGTGGTTGTTGGAACATATATTCCAAACGCAAGCAATATAGTTGAGCCTGAAATTCCCGGAAGAACCATTGCGGAAATAGCTACCATACCTGCAACGAATGTAAACAATATTGCTCCAATATTAAATCCTTCAAACGCAATTCCACCGCCGCCGATGGTTTTGCTCAAAATAGAAATTCCAACTACTATTGCCACGCCTATGAGCGTGAATGGAATACAGCTTAGATGATGCTGCATTGTTTTTCGTTCCTCATAGATCACAACCGGAATTGCAAAAAGTGTGAGACCAAAAAACAAGGAACTTACAACATATATATGAGATTCAAATATTTTTGAAAGAATAAGCATCGCACTCAAAAATCCTATTACCCATCCTATGCCAAGCTTAAGCAAGAATACAAGTGACTTTTTTCTTTCTTCTTTTGTGCCGCTTACAAGAGAATTTAATGCAAAAATAAATTTGTCATAAAATCCAAGAAGGAAAGCGATCGTTCCACCGGAAACACCCGGAACGCTGTCTGCCAGTGCCATACAAAGTCCACGAAACATATTTAATAATAGCATTTTTACATCTCCATTTTCATCGTTTTAATTATTTATTTTATAATATTTCAATTACAATAGCAGTAACATTATCTGTACCGCCTGCTTCAAGAGCCATATTTACAAGAGCTTGGGCATGATCATTTTGCTCAGGGTCTGATAATATTTCATAAAGTGTAAGATCACTACACATATCGGTAAGACCATCTGAACAAAGCAGAAATTTCATTCCCTTTTTTAATAAAATAGGCGGTTGTGCTGTGGCACTAAGTCCGTTTTTAGCTTTGTCCTCACCCAAAAAATGCATAAGTTTATTTCTATCATAACTCATTTCAGCTTGTTCAGGTGTATATACACCATTTTGAAGCATTTCTGCTGCTAATGTTTGATCTTTTGTCAATGCATATAAATCAAAGCCATCATAAAGATATATACGACTGTCGCCAATATAAAAAGGGTATGCATAATTTCCCTTGAACAGCAGCATTACAAGAGTAGTACCGCTATTGCCACAATTCCTTTGAGAAATCATATCACAAATACGGTCATTAGCATCAGTTGTATATGCAGAAACTGCCTGATTCAGCAAATTTTTTTTTGATTTTTTTATATCCTGACAATGTTCTTTTAAAGTTTCAACAGCAAGTGCCGAAGCGTCCTCACCATATGATTCACCTCCCATTCCATCGCAAACTGCAAATATATGACTCGTAAGTTTCATTTTATCAGTAGATATATAATTATCAATCTGAGGATTAGGATTTACAATGCCATCTGCAAAAAAATTATCTTCATTATTTGTTCGCACTTTGCCTTGATTGGAAACCGCATATGCCTGTATATATAGACGTTTTGAACGGAACACAGCATTTACCTCCTTTTATTATAACAATAAACAATATAAATATTGTTGTATTTATATTATTTTACCAGAACATATTATTTTTGTCAACCGCTGTAAATTCTTTTTTTAAAATTTTATATTTAAAAAATATAGTAAAAATATTTGAACATCTAATAATCATAAAGTTGACAAAGTCATTTTGTTTTGTTATAATATTGTAATAATAGAAATTTTTATCTGTGAGGCATATTATGAAAAAAAGAACTTTTATTTCAATAATTGGAATGTCTACTGCTTTTGCATTGATAGCAAGCGGATGCAGCGGAAGATCAATAAATCAAACTTCAAATGATGACGAAGAAGAAATTGTCGACGTTGTTCAAACTTCTGAAATGGTTGAAATGCAAAACAAAACAACCGAAGAAACTGCGGTTACAGATCATACTGATGTTACAGAATTGTCAAAACTGACAAGCTGTACAACTCACACAACAATAGAAGAAAATCCATCAGTTATTGATGATATTATGAGCAAAATGACTCTTGATGAAAAAATTTATCAGATGTTTATTGTTACTCCAGAAGCACTTACTAATTTTAATGGAAGTGTTACTCAAGCTGGAGATCTTACTAAATCTGCAATTGAATCTACACCTGTTGGCGGTATTATTTATTTTTCTCAAAATATTGAAAGTTGGCAGCAGACATATAATATGATTCATGATTCTCAGGAATACGCTCAGAAATCCAACAATGATATTGGTATGTTTTTTGCAGTCGATGAAGAAGGCGGCATGGTAGCTCGTGTTGGTAATGGACTTAGAACATATGATAGCTATGATATGGAATATTATGGCGAAAACCTTGATTATGATACTGTTTATAGTTTAGGAAATACTATAGGTGCATCAATTTCAAATCTTGGATTCAATTTGGATTTAGCACCTGTGGCAGATGTGAACTTGAGTCCTGAAAATGAACTTGGCAGCAGAATCTTTTCTTCTGATCCTCAAGTTGTAGCTGATATGTCCGCAAATTTTGTAAGAGGTGTTGAGGGATGCGGCGTTTCTGCTACGCTTAAGCATTTTCCGGGTCTTGGTGCAGGTACTGGCAATACTCATAATGGCAGTGTTGTAATAGATAGAACTTATGATGAACTGCAATATAATGAGTTTGCAGCGTTTTCAGGTGGAATACAAGCTGGTGTTGATTTTGTAATGGTTGGTCATCAGATAACTACAGCGTCTGGAGATGACTTGCCGGGCGATTTATCTCCAACAGTTGTAAGTCAGTGGCTGAAAAGTGATTTAGGTTTTAATGGATTGGTAATTACAGATTCGCAAAGTATGGGTGCTATAACAGAAAATTACACACCCGGCGATGCTGCTGTAATGTCTATAGAAGCTGGTGTAGATATAATTCTTATGCCTTATGATTTAGACAATGCTATAACCAGTGTAAAAGATGCAATAAGTTCTGGAAAAATCTCGGAAGAACGTATAAATGAGAGCGTGTATAAGATCTTGAGTAAGAAATTCAGTCTTGGTCTTATAAAAGTAGAAGTTCCAAAAGTTACAACAACTAATTAAATTAAAACAAAATAAAAAGAATATCTATAAAAATGCTTCCTATCAATTTAGATCGGAAGCATTTTGTTTTAGATTTATTATAATTATGCTGTGTGCAGATTAGTCAACTATTCATTTTAACAGCGTTGACAACTAAATAAATATATGATATAATGATAAAAATTGTGTTTTTGATTTAAGATGCTAACAAAGTAACACAATAATATGTAAAATTAAGGAGTATGTGTTTTATGAAATCAATCGTTGTAAAAAGAATTCTTACAGCTATCATGGCGGGTGCTATGTCTATGTCTTTTGTTGCCTGTGGTGAAACAGCTGAGAATGAAAGCAAAACATCAGAATCTGCTGAAAAGTTTATAGTAGGCTTTGACGCTGCTTTTCCTCCATATGGTTATCAGGACGAAAATGGTGAGTATGTAGGATTTGACCTTGATTTGGCAGCTGAAGTATGCGATAGAAATAACTGGGAACTCGTAAAGCGTCCTATTGATTGGGATTCAAAGGATATGGAACTCAGTTCCGGTACAATCAATTGTATCTGGAACGGTTTTACAATGACTGGCCGTGAAGATGAATATGCATGGACTGCACCATATGTAGACAATAGTCAGGTATTCGTTGTAAAAGCAGACAGTGGAATTTCAGTTTTTGATGACCTTGCCGGAAAAAGTGTTGCTGTTCAGACAGATTCTTCTGCTGAAACTGCTTTGAAGAGTGATGAAAATGTTGCTCTTAAGGATTCATTCAAGGAATTGGTAGTAGTAAGTGATTATAATACAGCATTTATGAATCTTGATTCCAGTTCTGTTGAAGCAATTGCTATGGATGTTGGTGTTGCTAAATATCAGATCGAATCACGTGGTGATGAATATGTAATGCTTTCTGATATATTGTCAGAAGAACAGTACGCTGTTGGATTTGCACTGGATAACACTGAACTTCGTGATAGGGTTGATAATACTCTTAATGATATGCGCAAGGACGGAACATTTGAGAAGATTGCTGAAAAATGGAAACTTACTGATTCCATTATTAAGTAATCATCGGAGGAATTGTATATGTCATTTTTTGATATTGTAGTTCAGCTTGGAGATAGTATGTTAAATTCTATCTACATCTTTTTGCTGACACTGCTTTTTTCAATTCCAATCGGACTTATAATATGTGTGATTCGTATGTATGCATGGAAGCCTCTGCAATGGCTGGTGAAACTTTATATTTCAGTAGTTCGTGGCACTCCACTTATGCTGCAACTTCTTGTTGTGTATTTCGGTCCTTATTTTTTAATGAATATGAAGCTTACAACCGAATACAGATTTTGGGCTGTTATTATAGCATTTTCATTGAATTACGCTGCTTATTTTGCGGAAATATTCCGCAGCGGAATTCAATCGATACCTGTTGGTCAACATGAAGCTACATATATTCTGGGTTATGGAAACATTCAAAAATTTGTTCGTATAATAATACCTCAGATGTTTAAGCGTGTTCTTCCGGCAGTTACCAATGAATCAATTACACTGGTCAAAGATACATCTCTTGCATTTGCAATTTCATATATTGAACTCTTTACAGAGGCAAAAATGATAGCAGCAGCTGAAACATCTATGATGCCGTATCTTGTAGCAGCAATTTTCTATTATGTGCTTAATTTAATAGTGGCTGGAATTATGTCACTGCTTGAAAAGCGTATGAACTATTATAAGATATAGGAGGTACATTATGAATTATCTTGATGCAAAGCATATTAAGAAAAGTTTTAAAGATGTCGATGTTCTTCATGATGTGTCATTCTCCGTAAAAGAAGGCGAAGTTCTTTCAATAATAGGTCCTTCCGGTTCAGGCAAATCTACATTGCTAAGATGTTGTACGTTTTTAGAAACTATTACCGACGGAAGTATTTCCTATATGGAAAAAGCGGCTGTAGTTACAAACGAAAGCGGAAAGCTTGTATATGCAGATAGATCTGATTTTAAAGAAATATTAAAATGTTTCGGTCTTGTTTTTCAGAACTTCAATTTGTTTCCTCATTATAATGTTTTAAAAAATATTGTTCAGCCGCAAAGAATTGTTCTTAAGAGAAGTAAAAGCGAAGCTGAAAAAGTTGCCAGACAACTTTTGGAAAAAGTGGGACTTTCAGAAAAAGAACGTGCTTATCCTTGTGAATTATCCGGTGGTCAGCAGCAACGTGTTGCAATTGTTCGTGCGCTTGCAATGTCGCCAAAGATATTGTTTTTTGACGAACCAACATCAGCTCTTGATCCTCAACTTACAGGCGAAATTCTTGATGTAATACGTTTGCTTGCTGAAGATAATATGACAATGGTTATAGTAACACATGAAATGAATTTTGCAAAAGCTATTTCTGATAGGGTTATATTTATGGCTGATGGATATATTATCGAAGAAGGAACACCGTCTGAAGTTTTTGATAATCCTAAGAATGAACGTACACGTCAGTTCTTGGCTCATTATAATTCCGCAAATTAGTTTTAGTTTTAATTTTTTGTTTTACTTAATTATTTAAAAATAAAAATGACTGCTGTAGGTTAAATTGACAGCAGTCATTTTTTAGTTAATTATCAATCAGCTTGAAACCATGTCTATATTCTGTAGGTGTCATGCCTACTTCTTTTTTAAATAGACGCATAAAATGAGAGTAATCATATCCGCATTTTTCAGCAATAGTTTGAAGTGTTTCATTTGTATGAAGTAAGAGATTTTTAGCGTGTCTTAATTTACTGCTCTGAATATCACGCATACAGCTTGTATTAAAAATAGATTTATATAAACGCTGAAAATGTGACATGCTCATGCCAAGTTTATCACAACATATATTAACAGACCATGATTCTTCTGGATTGACATATATATCATGACGAAGTTTGGTAAAATCTGCATAATATACTTGTTCTGTACGCAAGTAACCACTATTCTTTTTCTTTTCAATCTGTTTTTTAAGCTTTTGATATATTGCCTCATTATCCGGGATAAATTGTGCTGATATAGATTCAGAAGCTGTATAAACTTGAACTCGATATGGTTTTCCAGAGGTATGATTGTAATGCTCGATTTTAGACAGTATTTTACTTTCCAGTGAATCTTCCTTTGGTATAAGATTGCTTGTAGAACCTATAAGCCAAAACTCATTTCCATTGGAACGAACGCATATTTCACCATTATTACAGCATCCCATAATTATTGCTGCAATTTGCATTATGACCTGATCTCCTTCTACTTGTCCATATGCTTCGTTTATCTGCTGAAGTCCGGATATAGAACAAATACACACATGGAGCGTTTCGTCATATAATTTTACTCTCTCTGTTATTTGATTCCAAAACTGAGAGCGTGTAGCCGCACGATATGCACCTGTTAAAGCATCTCTTGTTTCTGATAAAAAAGCTCTGTAGGTCATGCTTTTAAGGCGATTACGTATGCACAAACATTCCAGACTGTTTCCAAGGTCCTTGCAGAAACGAGGATATGACATTGTGAAACTGTCTGAAACTTCATAAAGAGTAAGTATAGAATATCCAAAGGTATGTTTTCCATAATGGATCGGTATAAAAAAAGATACCGATGGCTTATCATTTTTTAAATGCTTTGGAGGCATCATTTGTTTTGATGGAAATAATTCAAATCTTTCTGATTCAAACAGTGCAAACATTTTTTCTGAATGACTTTCACTTTGTGTTTTGCGAGCCAGTCCATCTGAATCTACTACATCCCAATCGCTGTAAAGACAAACATTAAAATTCTCTTTGTCATAATACTTTTCATTAAGACATAAATAAAACCAATTACTTGCTGCTTTTGAAAACTCATTTAAATTATTGGTGTTTAATAATATATTAGACATATTATTATCCAGAAAACGTTGTTCTATAAGTTCGTTGTTTGCAATCATATTTGTACTGAATGTAGGAAAATTTGCATCGCAGCCACAACTTGTATTTGTGATAAGTGTACCGACTTCTGCGTTATACAACTTACACTCTTCTCCGTCACTCATCATATTATATAATCTTGCCATTGTTTTAATACCAAGCATAGAATATGATGTTCGGTAGGTACATATCCCGGGATTATGATATTGTGCTTCAAATGAACCGTCATATCCAGTTATACGTATATCTTTAGGGACATTTATATTATAACTTTCTAAAGCTTCGCACAAGCTTATTGCCATACAGTCATTCGCACAAACTACAGCATCTGCCAATGGTCTTTTGCCGCATGCAAATTCTTTGGCAAGTTCCTTTGCAGAGTTTTTCCAAAAGTCGCCGTATACTATGTCTTCGTCAGAAACTTCAAGTCCCGATTCTTTCATTGCATCACGATAACCATATTCACGTTCCATAGAAACAGATTCACCCTTTGGACCTGTCATACATACAATTTTTTTGCAATTATGCTTCTCAATCATATGCATTACAATATTAAACATTTCAGCACGGTCATCCTGCCATATAAATTCAAATTCACTAAAATCATTTCCAATGCAAATAACGGGTTTCATGCACTTTTTTGATAGTAAATCTGTAATATATTTAATTGTATCAACATTTATAAATGTAAACGGAGCAAATATAAAACCATCAAATAAATCAAAATTTATAGCTGAAAAAATATCGTTTTCGCCAAAAGTGCCGTCTTCATCTTGATGCTCTTCTTCAGTAGAAAAAACGGCAGAACTAATGCCAAGAGAATAAGCTTGATTTAGAATTCCAGAGATAATTTGCTGGTTCATATCACGATATACACGATTCATTATAATGCCGATTCTTTTGTTTTTTATCATTGCACTCCCCTTCTCTTCTAATCCGCATATATTAAATTATAACATAAAAACGCACATATGGTCAAGTGATATAAAATCATAAAATTAAAAAATAAGCATATTTGAAAGAAACCTGTTAAAATAAATTTACTAAAAATAAATCGTAACAGATAAAACAATCAAATATGCTTTATTTTTTGCTTATAAAGTCATTTGTCCAACATCCGGTAAGCCCTTGGTAAGACCGCCTGATGCCGGAATGCTTTTAACACGATATTTCTTAACGCTTTCAGATTGAGATTTATCCAAGACAAATGCATAAACGATTTTTTGATTTGGTTTTAAATTCATTACCTGTACGCCCTGTGTATCACGAGTTGATTTTTGTGAAATAAGTTCAGTGTCAACAAGTAATGCACGTCCGCCATCTGAACGAACAAAAATATCACATTCATCTGAAATTTCAAGCACTGCAACAAGCGTTGATTTGTCGCTGAATGCCTTTGAAAGTTTCTTTCTATTTGTTTTGGTTTCATAGGAATTTATAGATACTTTAGCTATCTTGCCATTTTCATATACAAATAAAAGCTTTCCGCTATAATCCTTTGTAACTATCATATGCGTTACATATTCTCCTTCATCGAATTGGAGCTTGGCAGGAATATAATCGCCCATTACACTTGCTTTGCTTGTATCAAAGCTCGACAACTTTGCCTTATATGCTTGTTTTAAACTTGTAAGAAAAATTATCTCTGCACGGTTCGTTGTTTCTTCATGATAACAAACCTCATCATTTTCCTTGAGTTTCTGTTCAGAATTCATTCGCAGTGATGCTGGTGTTATCTTTTTAAAATATCCGCTCTTTGTTAAAAATACGTGCATAGGATCATCTGGTATTTCCACTTCGGTAGATATATCAGATATTTCATCTGCATGGAAAAAGAGTGTTCGGCGTGGCTGACCATATTTTTTTGCCGTTTCTTTAAGCTCTTTTGCAATAATATTTCGAATCTTTTTAGCATTATCAAGAGTATCTTCCATTTCAGAAATTTCTTCTCTAAGAGCGTCTATCTCTTTTGTACGGTTAAGAATATACTCACGATTTAAATGTCTAAGCTTAATTTCCGCTACATATTCAGCTTGTATATTATCAATTCCAAAACCTGTCATAAGATTAGGAACAACATTTATTTCTTCCTTTGTTTCACGCACTATTTTTATCGCCTTATCTATATCGATAAGAATCTTCTCAAGACCTTCCAGCAAATGCAATTTTTCACGCTTTTTATTGAGATCGAAAAACACTCTACGTTTTACGCAATCTGTTCTGAACGCTATCCATTCATTAAGAATTTCACGAACACCCATAACTTTTGGTGTGCCGCCAATAAGAATATTAAAATTACAAGAATAGCTGTCCATTAAAGGCGTTAATTTATAAAGCTTTTGCATAACCTTTTCAGGATTAGCTCCACGCTTTAAGTCTATGGCAATCTTTAGTCCTCCTCTATCGGTTTCATCTCGAACATATGAAATTTCCCTGAGTTTGCCATTTTTTATATTTTCAATTATCTTATCTATAACAGCCTCTATAGTTGTACTGTATGGTATTTCTGTTATTTCTATACAGCCGCCTTGTTTGTCATAATTCCACTTAGAACGAACCTTAAAACTGCCTCTGCCTGTTTCTACTACCTTACGAAGTTCTGCCTCATCTATCAGCAAGAATCCTCCGCCAGGAAAATCAGGACCTTTAAGTGTTGTTAAAATATCGTGTTCTGGATTTTTCATAAGTGCGATTGTAGTTTCGCATACTTCCGAAAGATTAAATGGGCAAACTGAACTTGCCATTGATACAGCGATACCAACATTTGAATTTACAAGAACTGATGGAAATGTTGCAGGAAAAAGCGTTGGTTCCATCATAGTATTATCATAATTGGGAACAAAATCTACTGTTTCCTTGTCTATATCACGAAAAAGCTCCTGACATATCGGCTCAAGTTTTACTTCTGTATAACGGCTTGCAGCATACGCCATATCACGTGAATATGATTTACCAAAGTTACCTTTTGAATCAACATAAGGATGCAAAAGTGCTTCATTGCCACGTGCAAGTCGTACCATAGTTTCATAAATAGCACTGTCACCATGTGGATTAAGCCTCATAGTTTGACCTACTACATTCGCAGATTTGGTTCTTGCTCCATTTAAAAGACCCATTTTATACATTGTATATAACAGCTTTCTATGAGATGGCTTGAAACCATCTATTTCAGGCAATGCACGTGAAATGATTACACTCATAGCATATGGCATATAGTTCTTTTCAAGCGTGTCAGTTATCTTTTCTTCTTCTACAACTCCTGCACCTTCTATATAAGCATTTGGCAGTGTTTCTAATATATTATTTTTTTCAGGCTGCTTTTTTTTTCTCATAAGTTCAGATTCACCTCGGCTCTATATTAAACTTTTCTTAATTTTACAGCTGCCCAGCCTTCCTTTTCTCTTGCACCAATAACCTCGAAACCATTAGCTTTGACTGTTTCAACGACCTCGTCTTTCCTTTCACTAATAATTCCGGATATAATAATAATGCCGTTATCTTTCAAAAATTTAGGAAAAATAGGCGACATTGCTTTTAAAACGTCAGCTACAATATTTGCACATATAACATCATAGCCTGTACCGATTTCTTTTACAAGAGCTTCATCCATAAGAATATTTCCGCATTTTACAGTATATTTATTTTTGTCAAGATTATTCTTTTCTGCATTTTCACAAGCTATGCGTGATGCATTTTCTTCAATATCTACTGCAAATGCTTTTTCTGCACCAAGCAGCATTCCGCCTATGAATAATATTCCGCTACCGCAGCCAAGGTCAAGCAACTTTGTTCCTTTATCGATTTCACTTTCCATAAGTTCAAGACAAAGTCTTGTAGTGTGATGCTGTCCTGTACCAAAGCTGCTTGCTGGGTCAATCTCTAAAATTGACCTGCCCTGAGGACAATTTCCTTCTTCCCATGATGGCTTAATATACAATTTTTTGCCAACACAAAATGGCTTGAAATATTGCTTCCAGTTATTAGCCCAATCTTCTTCTCTTATTCCGGAAAGCTCTACTTCAAGTCTGCCATAAATATTTTCAGTATCTTCAGACTTAAGTTTTGATAAAAGCTCTCTTATCATATGCAAAGTTTCTACACCCTGAGAATCTTCAGGTAGGTAGACTGTTATACAAGTTTCACAATTTGAAAGACCCATCAAATCTTCGTCTATATAATCCCATTTGCCGTCTTTATTTTCAAGAAATTCATTAAAATCAGCAGCGTCCTTAATAGAAAAGCCTCGTATTCCTAAATCCATAAGATTGCTTGTAAGCATATCTATTCCTGCTGTTGCTGTAAATATGTCAACTTTCATCCAAGTCATTATTATTTTGCTCCTTTTCTTTCAATGCCTTTTTTCTCTTTCGCACGTTCTCTTCCTGAACACGTCTGCCGTCAGCTATAAGCAGTTGTAATGCTGCTTCGTCTTGTGTTTCAAGAGATGTTCTGTATTCTGATAAATGAGCTATCAACAACTCCAGATGATGTAGTAAAAGAAGTCTGTTATCCATAAAAAGTGATGACCACATCTTTTCATCCATTGTAGCAACTCTTGTCATATCTTGAAAGCTGCCACCTGAAAATGAAACAGCATCATCCATACAGTCATCTTTTACATATGCACTTGATACAATATGTGCCAACTGAGATGTATAAGCTATCATATCATCGTGTCTATGAGGTGTTGTCAATACTATCTTTCCAAAGCCCATTTCTTTTGCAAGAGATGATACCTTTTCAACAGCATCATTATTTGTACCATATGTTGGCGTAATAATAAAGTTTGCATTGTCAAAAAGATTTGGAATACTTGCATCGTAACCGCTTTTTTCACGTCCAGCCATAGGGTGAGTACCAACATAATCTACACCTATAATACGGCAGGCATTTGTAAATTCAAGTACCATCTGACCCTTAAGACCGCACATATCCATAAGAATAGAACCTTTTTTGAGATATGGCAGTGCTTTTTTCATACATGGCTGTGCTGCTCTCTGGTGCAGACAAACTATACATATATCATATACTCCATCTTCCATTTTGCCTATGCCGTCAATCACGCCTTCGTTCATTGCAGTATTTAATATTGCTTCATCAATATCATAACCATGAATTGTATAATCACATTTTCTCTTAAGCGTTTTGCAAACAGAACCGCCTATAAGACCCATACCAACTACTAATATATTCATAATATTTTCAGCATTTCACCTTTCTGAATTTAATTTAAAGCATAATTAAAAAATAAATGTTCCTGTCTATTGTATCACAATTTTCAAATAAGGTCAAGAAGTTTGTTGAAATACATAATAGATCATCAGATTTTATATTTCATGCGAATTATTATACATTTATAAAAAACATATTAAGAATTATATAGTCATCCAACAAGTTTAATAAAATAATATTGCAATTTAATAAAAAGCGCATTATAGTTTACAAAATATGCGTGAATAAATAGTATATATATGATATAATATATAATAGCATTTATACAAAACAATCAATTTTTTCAGTGAAGAAGGTTGGATATATGATTGTAGATCTTTTAAACTTTTGCAGATATTATCCCGGCACAGAAGCAGAAATTCTCTTCCATTTACAAGAAAAAAGAATAAACATTCCTCATTTCTTTTGCATAACTGAAGATTCATCAGAAGACGAACTTAATAATTATCTTCAAAATCACTTTCAGCATACTGACCGTTTTTTTGTAAGACTTTCACTGTCTTTAAAAAACACAGGTATTATTGATACTCCAGAAACATCTGATATTGACTTATCATTAAAAATTACACCTAAATCAGCATTGTCTTATACCGCTGACAAGCTTTTTTCTGAGGCAAAGACTTTTTTGAAAAAAAATTATCCTAATCAGAATACCAATGAAGTTTCATTAAATATTATAGTGCAAGAAGTTATCAATCTCCCTATTCGTGGAGATATATATACAGTTTGCAAAAATGGACCTCTAAATGAAACCTTAATACATATAAATAATGATGTTGATATTGATACAAACGAGAAAATTGATGCTGTTTACTGCCACAACAATACAGACGGCATATTATTTGGATATGAACCTGAAGAAACTAAACAAGCAAAATTTACTTTAATAAAGAATTTACTTGAAATATCGGAAGAAATAAAAAAAGTAATGAATAACTCTGAGCTGGATATTAAATTTATATCTGATTCTGATGGTGAAAAAATAAATATTATTTCAATCAAATATATGAAAGAAAAAAAAGATGATTCTTCTAAAATTATTTCACTGGATACAAGAGGTATATGCAGATACTATCCCGGAATAACAGAACCGCTTAATGCCTCTATAGCCATTGCTATTGCTAAAAAGACTGTAAAATATATGTTGATATATTCCGGTTTTGACAAAAAACTAGCTGATGATTTCATCGATTATTCTGTATATGTAAACGGCAGAATGTACTTTGATTTAGATAAAGTATATAAATTACAAAGTTTGCTTTATTTAAATAGTGATACAGATGAATTTATAGATTTAAATTTATTGAAAATCATTAAAAAATTAAGATACTTTCGCAGTATTTCAAAACTTAATAAAAAACACCGAATCGCTAAAAGAACAACTAAACTTTTAGGAGAAAATTTGAAACGCAGAGAAAAGCTTTGTAACGAAATGCGTTCCAAGCTTGACAATCTCTCTGATGATTTAGAAGGTGTATCTGATGATGAAATTATGCGTTCTATTGAAACTATTTTGTTTGCCTTTTCAAAATGTATAAATGCAAATCAGTTAAATAGCCTTTATATAGATTTAAATAGAAAAATTATAAAGCGAAATAAAGTAACTGACACAAAATATAAAAAGCTTACAAATATAATCGATACGTCGCTTTTATTTCAAGCAGAACTACGTATGTATCAATATAATTTTCAAAGGCTTTTAAATAAATACCATATTCATATGGGACAAAATTTGGTTAAGAAAGGCTTGATTGAAAAACCTGAGGATATTTTCATGCTTACCTCTGATGAGCTGATGACTATATATAATACGCCTGCTGCAAATATAAAATCATTGATTCAAAACCGCAGGGCTGAATTCAAGTGGTATAAAAGTATGCCAGGATTTTCAAGGCTATTATTTATAGACAGTATAAAAAATGCTCCTTTGGGAGAGATAAATATTATAAATACTGTGACAGACAAAAGTTATATAAGAGGAAGTGGTATAATAACAGGAAAAGCAGAATATAAAGCTGTTTTATGTAAAGATAATATAATACCGCAAAATTGCGAATCGGATAAAATTTATATTATAAATAAATTTAATGAATTCCCAATAGATATTAAAATAGGCGGTCTTATTATTATGGAGCGACAACTGATCGCAAATATGAATCCAGATATTATAAGCAAAATTACATTTCCGGTAATATGCGGTGCAGAACACGCAGATTCAATAATTCATGAAAATGATATTGTTTCAATCAATGGTGACACTGGTGATATATGTATAAAACATAAAATATAGAATATAAAATATAATACAATACAGAAAATCCGTTTTAAGACTTGTATTTAACACTTATGTTAAACGTGCTTAAAACGGATTTTTTATCAATTAAATGCAACTATCTTCTGTGCAATATCGTATCCTTTAACAGTTAACTTGCGTCCTGCTTTGCCAGGAAGCATTGTAAGACCGCTGAGCGTGAATCCTCTAAGATAATAATAAATATTAGGATCAAATGATTTTACTTCTTCCCAAAGTTCTCTTCTCTTTTTAAGTGCTTCTTCTGTACCTATTTTTAAAAGGTAAACATTGCATATTGTCATCATGATAGATAAAAATCTAAGCTGATACATCTCAAGCTTTCTTGATAAACTACGGCAAGCTCTCATATCTACATTCTTCAATATATATTTAGTTATGTATATCTGCTGGTCAATACGTTTTATATGGACGCTTTCATTAACAGACTGGTCTTCTCTGCCTATAAAATAATGATATAAATCAATATCAAGGTAACATATCTTCTTTACAAGATGGAGTGGCTGTACAGAAAAGATATTATCAACATAAAACATATGTTCAGGAAGAGTGACATTAGCTTCTCTTAGTATTTCTGTTCTAAAATAAAGAGCGTGCATAATTAGATACTGGGACGGAAAAAATGGTTTCATATCACTCCATGATGAAAGTTTGCCATGCTTAAAAATATTTCTATAACTTGTCTTGTGGCTTTTTTCAGGTTCATACATATGGTCATAAATGTAATTTGCTATAACAAGATCAAGTGTGATCCCTATTTTTTTCCAATAACGCAGGCTGTTCATAAACTTTTTCAAAGCAGACTTATCAAGCCAGTCGTCTGAATCTACAACTTTAAAATATTTTCCGACAGCAAGTTCAAGTCCCTTATTTACACCTGAGCCATGACCTCCGTTCTCCTTGTCAATAGCACGTACTATATTAGGATATAATTTTTCATATTGATGTGCTATCATTCCGGTACGGTCAGAAGAACCGTCATTGATAATAATTATTTCTGCGTCTTCCCCTGCAATTAAAAGAGAATTTATACAACGTTCCATGTAATCTTCTGAATTATAACACGGAACAACAAATGTTATAAGTTTCATAATTTCAAAAGCTCCTTTTTTATTAGCTGACATCTGCCATCTCAAGGTAGTCAGCTCCATACTCTGCAATAAAGTCTTTTCTTCCTTGTAAATCATCGCCAAGGAGGAGGTCAAACATATGTGCTGTTTCTTCAACACCTGATGGTGTTACACGTATAAGCCTTCTTGTATCTGGATTCATAGTAGTAAGAGCCATCATATCAGCTTCGTTTTCTCCAAGACCTTTAGAACGCTGAATGGTGCATTTTTTTCCCTTGATCTTATCAAGTATTTTCGTTTTTTCTTTTTCTGTATATGCAAAATACGTCTTATCCTTTGTGGTTATTTCAAATAACGGAGATTCTGCAATATATACATATCCCTTTTCTATAAGAGTAGGTGTAAGTCTATAAAGCATTGTAAGAATAAGAGTGCGTATTTGAAATCCGTCAACATCAGCATCAGTACATATAACTATTTTATTCCATCTTAGTCCGTCAAGATTAAATGATGATAGTTCCTTATTAGATTTAGTTTTTACTTCAACTCCACAGCCTAGAAGTTTTATAATATCAGTTATAATATCATTTTTAAAAATACGAACATAGTCAGCTTTAAGACAGTTTAATATTTTTCCTCGTACAGGAATAACAGCTTGAAATTCTGCATCTCTTGCCATTTTTACTGAACCAAGTGCAGAATCACCCTCTACTATATAAAGCTCTCTTTTTGATAGATCCTTGCTTCGACAGTCAACAAACTTCTCAATTCTATTTGTAAGGTCAACATTTCCGGCAAGATTCTTTTTCATATTAAGTCTTGTCTTTTCAGCATTTTCACGGCTTCGCTTATTTATTATAACTTGTTCAGCAATCTTTAAAGCTTCATCAGGATTTTCTATAAAATATACTTCAAGCTGATGCTTTAAAAAATCCGTCATTGCTTCATATATAAATTTATTTGTTATAGCCTTTTTAGTCTGATTTTCATAAGACGTTTGAGTAGAAAAGCTGGAAGATACAAGCACCAGACAATCTTCTATATCAGAAAATGTGACTTTTCCTTCATTTTTCAGATATTTATTATTCTGCTTAAGATAACTGTCGATTTGAGAAACAAATGCTTGTTTTACTGCACGTTCCGGTGAACCGCCGTGTTCAAGAAAACTCGAATTATGATAATATTCTGTCTTTTGTATTCTATTAGAAAATGTTAGTGCAACAGAAAGCTTTACCTTATAATCAGGCTTATCTTCACGGTCACGACCTTCCCTTTCACAGCTCCATGTCTGGAAAGATGTTAAAGCTGTATCACCTGCAATTTCCTTTACATAATCTGCAATACCGTTTTCATAAAGGAATCTTTCCTCTACAAAACTTCCGTCTTCCTGCTGGCTTTTATATATAAATAAAAGATTTGGATTTACAACAGCCTGACGCTTTAAAACATCACGAAAATATTCATCAGGAACATTTATTTCAGTGAATACATCAAGATCAGGACGCCATCTGGTACGTGTTCCTGTTTGATGAGAACGTGCTGCTTTTTTCTTTAGTCCGCCTATATTTATACCCTTTTCAAAATGAAGATTATATTTATATCCATCACGATATATTTCAGAGTCCATATATTCAGATGAAAACTGTGTGGCACAAAGACCTAAACCATTTAATCCCAGAGAATATTCATAATTATCAGCATCTGTATTATACTTTCCGCCTGCATAAAGCTCACAATAAACGAGTTCCCAATTGTAACGCTCTTCATTCTTATTGTAATCAACAGGGCAGCCACGTCCAAAGTCCTCTACTTCTATTGAATGGTCATTATATCGTGTTATAATTATCTCACTTCCAAAACCGGAACGTGCTTCATCGATAGCGTTTGATATAACTTCAAATATAGAATGTGCACAGCCGTCAAGTCCATCTGAACCGAATATAACTCCCGGTCGTTTTCTAACTTTGTCAGGTCCTTTGAGCATTGTTATACTTTCATTATCATACGTTGGTGTTTTCTTTGCCATAATAAAATTTATACCTCCAAAGCCTTGCTAAGACTTCTTTCATAGTAAAATAAATATTGCTGTAATATTCCAGCACCTCCAAGACTTTTTTCTTCAGGAAAATGTCCGCCAAAATGTTCACTCTCAATTCTTTTTATCCATACATCACGTGGAAATGCATCCCGCAGTCCAAGACTAAAAAGACATATACAATCAGAAACTTTAGGTCCTACTCCTGAGAGCTTCTGTAAACTTAACTTTGCTTCCTTATATGATTTGCCTTTAAGCTGCTCATGAACATTATGATCCATAAAGTATTTGGCTGTACTTAAAAGATATTTATCACGATAACCTACTCCGCATTTACGTAAATTTTCTGCTCCCAAATAATAAACCTCGTCCGGATTTGGAAATCTTCCAAATGTTTCACATAACAAACCCAAAGTTTTACGTATTCTTGGAATATTATTATTTGCACTTATTATAAAACTTATTGTAGTTTCCCAAAGATCTTGCTTGAGTATGCGAACTCCCTTTGCACACTCACAGGCAGCTGTAAGATAATCAGAGCCTATTTCTGCCGACGCACGTTCTGCGTGCTTGGCATAATCAAATGACAGATCAAAGTAATCTTTCCAAATATCAGAAAATTCTTTTTCAGTGCAATCAAGATAAATTTTTTTATCGGTTTCTTGAAACAATACCAGTTCTTTTCCAAATGCCGGTATAAGAAAACCTCCGTCCTCTCTCTTTTTCCAACGAAAGCATTGACCGCTTAGATGAATCTTTTCAGCCGAAAACCAATCATTTTCAATATACATAAAATAAAAACCTCTGTTTCTTAAAGCTTTTTAAATACAAAAAAGTATCCTACCCATGCAACTATCAAACATATAGAACATATCGCTGTTAACAGATATACAATTACAGACGGCATAAATGGAAACAGCACAAGAATTATCATCGCTATAAAAAGAACAGTTGTGCTGATCTTACCAAACATCTTGGCACCGCCCAGCTTTTTATTTTTTGTTTTTATCTTGTAAATATTCATAACTCCCATATATGTTTCCTTACAGATAAGTATACATACAGGAATAATAAAGATCCTATATCGTGTACAAAGACAACTTGCAACCGCAATATGTGTGAGCTTATCGGCAATTGGATCAAGTGCAATTCCAAGTTCACTTATCATATTAAATTTGCGTGCTATCTTTCCGTCAAGAAGGTCGCTGAGTGAAGATATACCAAGTGCCAATGCAGCATAAAAGTATTCCAGATTGGTTTCAGCTTTAACATATAAAATAATGAACACAGGAATCAATAAAATCCTTATATAACTTAAAATATTGGGAATATAGAAAATTTCCTTTTTGTTTATCTGCATACTATTCCTCCGTTCAAATTTTTACCATAAGATTTATTATACTATATATTTAAAGAAAATGCAAGTACTGATTTTTGTTTTTCAATATAAACAATATAAAGGCTCTCCCATTATATAATAATTACAAACAGGAGAGCTTTTGTTATTTATTATTTATAAAAAATCATTCTTCACCCTTGAGTTCTACTTTTGTTTCCATTGCCTTTCTCTTACGAGAATCTGTTCTAAATCCATCAATAACAGCAGCAATTATATAAACAAAAAATATAAATACTTCAACAAGCAACAAAGGTTTTACAATATTGTTCAAAAGCATAGAGATGTAACCTTTGGAAAGAACATTCGCCGGAACAAGTACAGAGTAAGCATTGGCAAATGTTACAGAGCCGTGATATTCCATAATTGTTGCATTAACTGCATCAACCAACTGATCTACAGTATCATTTAAAACAGCAATTTTTTCTTCAACATAATCAATATCCTTTTGACTTGCATTTCCATCTGAAAGTTTTTTTATTGATTCAAGACGTGCATTGCTCTCTGCGATCTTCATAGATAAATATGAAATATTTCCCTGAGTAGTTTGTTTTTGTCTAAACAAATTATCGTATTTGTCTGAAAAAGTTGTATATTCATGAGAATATGACTCATCCATATCACCATGGATCACAACCGAATCCTTTTCATAATTTGCAATAGAATTTTCAATTGATCTTAAATTATCTTGAGCTGACTTTTTCTGACGTTCTAATTCGTCAATTCGATATTCATAAAAGCTTATCATTCCTGTTTTGTCGTTTACAACACTGTTTGAAAGTATATAAGCGGTAAGAGTATCTGCATCATAATTTTTTGCAATGTTGATAGCGTTGCTCAAATCCTCAAAGCTATAGCCTGTTTGTGTGGAACGAAAACTTTTATTATTTTTAAGATCATCAATCTTATCTTGAAGTTCAATGAGTGTATCTGTATACGTATCCACTGCTATCAGATAATCGTAATCTGAATAATCAACTGCAAGTGATGAATTTCCTATCGCTTCACTATAACCATATTGTTCAAAGAAATAATCTCTGTAACATTCCAAAATAGTATTTATCACTTGTGCAGCTTCATCATCCCCAAATCTTGTCTTTGAAAAATCAAATGTAACTTTATATTTTACAGGGAAATATTCAATATCTAACATAGACTGGGCAGCCTGTAAATTACCATTTTTTTCAAATGCGTATTTATAAAGTGATATCTCATCTGCTGCCTCTGTTGGAATAATTCCATCGATGCTTATAGCATTTCTTATGGATTCAACATTAGAAAGTGGATAGTTAAGCTTGGTTAGAGCCGCTTCTATAACAGCCGGATTTTTAATTGTGTTTACATCAAGCTTCTGTCCATTTGGAGTAAGTCCTTTTTCAGCACCGCTATAATTAAATCCTATCATTGCTACCGGAGCCGAAGACAATTGGTGTGAAAAAGCTGCTATACCAGCAGACACAAGAAGAATTGCAAAAACTGCACATACAAACCATGCGAGTAAAAACCGTCTGAAAGATTTTAATATTTCAGAAATAGGAATATGTATTGTTCCATTATTATTTTGCTCTTCGTTTTTTAATGTAATACTCAAATGTCTGTTATCATTAGCGTTATCTTTTTCATTTATATGCATTTTCTAAATCTCCTACATCGCAGACATAATTCTGCATAATATTATTATATTCTAGTATATCATAATCATTTTTTAAAGTCAATAGTTTTTACTCATATTTATATCTTTTAGATAGAATATTGATTTTTTTTACAGCTTTTTCTAATTTCATTTATTATAAAGCTATTTACAAAGTAATTAAATTATGATATAATAATTATTAGTTGTAACTATATTGTGGAAGCTACATTATAATAATTAGGAGCGTTAAACTGATATGAAAAAAAATAATAAATTAAATAGAAAAAACAAACGTATAATGACAGACGGATTTTGTGTAAAGGCGATCTTAAATAACCTGAAAACACTATTTTTACCGTGGATCATAATCGCAGTTGTTTCGTTTACAACAATAGTTGGCGTAAACATTTTATTTTCTAATAATGTCGATTCCGTTTCGGCTACTGTTTCTTTTTATTACAATGGAATCGAGAACGGATTAGATCCTAATGGATGCGAATTTGATAAAACAGAAATAACAGATAGCAAACTTGTAAGTGAAGTGCTTTCTGAAATGAATCTCTCAAATGAGTATTTAGAACCAGTTAAAAATGGTATTTTTGTTGACAGTATTGTTTCTACTTCTGCAATAGATAAAATTGGCAGTTATCAAAGCATATATAATTCAAATGATAACAATTGGACAGAAGCACTTAAAGATTCTTCTTATCATCCTACAACTTACAATGTTTCATTTAATTATAATCAAATAGGTTTGAAGGGTAAAAAAGCTGCTGAATTATTAAATCTGCTTCTTGAAAAATATCAGAAGAATTTCTTTGAAAAGTATGGATATAATGAATCTGTATGCAATTCTGTTCTATCAGTTGATTTTAACAGTTATGATTATTTAATCGCACTTGATATGTATAGTTCAAATCTCAGTTCAATAGAAAGTTACATAAATAATCTTGCAGAAAATGATAAATCTCAATTTCGATCAAATGTTACAGGATATAGTTTCTCTGACCTTGCAGATTCAGTCCGTCTAATACGCTCTGTTGATATCGATACATTAACATCCTATGTTTTAAATAATGGTGTTATAAGCGACAAATCTATGATACTCAGCTATTATGATTATCGTCTTGATAACTTAAAAAGACAAAAACAGAACGCTACAGAACGTTTGAACTCTACATTAAAATCTATAAATGATTATCAGAAGGATTCTATTATTGTGTATAACAACTCATCAGAAAATGCTAAAACCATTACTGAAACTTCTGATATATATGACTCATTGATTCAAAACAAAATTCAGCTTCAAGGTAATATTTCCAATTATGATACGAGAATTTCAGATTACACCGATCGTTTAGCTGCTATAAATAAATCCTCAGCAAATGCATCAGACTCTAAAAAGAAATATGTTGAATCTCAAATTGAATCTCTTACAAATAAAACTGAAAAGCTTATTGAAAACATAAAAAACACTGCAAATGATTATTTTGAAACCGAAAAGTTTTCAAATGCTGTAACAATTACTTCTCATGCTGAATATTCAACAATGAACTATATAAAATCAGCTCTAAACGAATCAATTCGCATGATCATTATTGTTGAACTTTTCTTGATCAGTACCTACTTCTTCTTGGCAGTTGCATTTTCATTTAAATCAAAGATAATGCAAAAAATTAAATAAAATATGTAGATTTAAACTTGTATTTTTTCTTTAAAAATAAGACCTTTCCTATCCATAAAAAAATCCGGATAAGAAAGGTCTTTCTGTTTTTTTAATCTATAAAAGATTATTTTGAAAACAAAGTAAAAAAATTAAGTAAGAATACTTGCAATTTATGCGATTTTATTATATACTATTATTGAGTATATAATGTGTTGGAGGAAGATATAATGAGTAATAATAAAATTGGGTTTGACAATGACAAATACTTGAAAATGCAATCAGAACATATCAGAGAAAGAATTTCTCAGTTTGGAGATAAGCTTTATTTGGAATTCGGCGGAAAATTATTCGATGATTTTCATGCTTCACGTGTTTTGCCGGGATTTAAACCTGATAGTAAACTTCAAATGCTTATGCAGCTGAAAGATGAATCTGAAATAGTTATTGTAATCAATTCAAATGATATTGAGAAAAATAAGATCCGTGGCGATCTTGGCATTACATATGACATTGAAGTTATCCGTCTTTTAAATGTTTTTTCACAAAAGGGTCTTTATGTGAGCAGTGTTGTTCTTACCCAATATTCAGGTCAGGCATCTGCCGACGCTTTTCAAAGCAGACTGGAATCTCAAGGAATAAAAGTTTATCATCATTACCATATAAATGGCTATCCATCTAATCTTAAGCTTATCATGAGCGATGATGGATATGGAAAAAATGATTATATAGAAACAACACGCAAGCTTGTTGTTATTACAGCTCCTGGTCCTGGAAGCGGTAAAATGGCTACTTGCCTTTCACAGCTTTATCATGAACACAAGCGAAATATCAGTGCAGGATATGCAAAATTTGAAACATTTCCGATTTGGAATATTCCTCTTAGACATCCTGTTAATATTGCATATGAAGCTGCAACTTCTGATTTGAATGATGTTAATATGATAGATCCATTCCATCTTGAGGCTTATGGAAAAACTACTGTAAACTACAACAGAGATGTTGATATATTTCCCGTCCTGAATGCTATGTTTGAAATGATACTTGGCAGTTCACCTTATAAATCCCCTACTGATATGGGCGTAAATATGGCAGGAAATTGTATTATAGATAATGATGTCGTTTGCGAAGCATCTAAGCAGGAAATAATACGCCGTTATTATGTAGCTCAATGCGGACGAAAAGCAGGCACTGTAAAAGAAGAAGAGATATATAAACTTGAACTTCTAATGAAACAGGCTGGAGTTACAACGGCTGACAGAAAGGTGGTACAGGCTGCGCTGAAACGTGAACAGGAAACAAATGCACCTGCTGCTGCTATGGAACTTCCGGATGGAACTATTATAACCGGAAGAACATCAAACTTGCTTGGTGCTGCATCTGCACTTTTGCTTAATGCTCTTAAATATTTTGGTGGAATAAAAGAAGATGTATTGCTTATGTCACCTGATGTTATTGAACCGATACAAAACCTTAAGGTAGAACATTTGGGCAACCAAAATCCACGACTGCATACAGATGAAACTCTGCTCGCTCTTGCTATTTGTGCTACTACAAGTCTTGAGGCAAAATGTGCAACAGAACAGATTTCTAAATTGCGTGGCTGCGATGTACATTCAACTGTAATCCTTTCAGCGGTAGACGAGAGAACTTTCAAAAGACTTGGTGTGAACTTAACCTGTGAACCAAAATATCAATAATTAAAATAAAAACTTATAAATAAAAATAATGAAAAGGCTGTTGCAACCAGAATATTTGCAACAGCCCTATTTTTTATTTGCTGAAAAAATATTTACATATAATATAAAAACAGCAGCAGGAATTATCTTCCTTGCCACTGTTTAATTTTTATATAGAATTATTCAACTGTTACACTCTTGGCAAGGTTTCTCGGCTTATCAACGTCATAACCCTTTGCAACTGAAACATAATAGCCCAAAAGTTGTAGTGGTATAACTGCTAAACTACCTGCAAAAAGCTGGTCGATTTTTGGAATATAAACAGTAAAATCTGCTGTATCTTCCATAGCATAATTTCCATATGTTGTAAGTCCCATAAGATGAGCGCCACGACTTTTAACTTCAACCATATTAGAAACAGTCTTTTCATATAAATTTTGCTGTGTAACCACGCTAAATACTATTGTACCATCTTCAATAAGGCTAATTGGACCATGTTTCAATTCGCCTGCTGCATATGCTTCAGAATGAATGTAGCTTATCTCCTTCATTTTAAGGCTGCCCTCAAGGCAAATAGCATAATCTATTCCTCTGCCAATAAAGAATGCATCTTTTACTCCGGCAAGTTTGCTTGCGAACCACTGAATGCGCTCTTTATCATCAAGTATCTTTTCAATTTTCTCTGGAATTGTATATATTTCATTTATAAGATAACTGTATTTTTCATCTTCCATTTCTCCTCTAGCCTTGGCAAATTGCAGTGCGAGAAGATATGCAGCTATAAGCTGTGTGCTGTAAGCTTTAGTGGTTGCAACAGATATTTCAGGTCCTGCCAATGTATAAAATACATTATCAGCTTCTCTTGCAATAGAGGAACCTACTACATTTACTATTCCAAGAGTTTTGATTCCATGTTCTTTTGCCATTCTAAGAGCTGCCAGACTATCAGCCGTTTCACCAGACTGGCTTACAATAATTACAAGACTATCTTTAACAAGATTCATCTTTCTATATCTAAATTCAGAAGCAAGTTCTACTCTTACAGGCAGATTTGTAAGCTCTTCAATTACATATTGTGCTGCCATTCCTACATGATATGCTGAACCACACGCAACAATATATATCTGAGATATATTACATATAGTTTCATCGTCCAAGCCGATAGAATTAAGGTCGATTTTTCCGTCCTTAACTACAGAATGAATAGTATCAGAAATTACCTTTGGCTGTTCGTGGATCTCCTTAAGCATAAAATGCTCATATCCGCCCTTTTCGGCTGCTTCAGCGTTCCATTCAATTTTAGTAATAGGCTTTTCAATTTCTTCACGGTCTATATTATAAAATGTTGCCTTGCCCTTTTCCAGCTTTGCAATTTCCATATTGCCTATATAATAAACATTTCTTGTATATTTAAGAATAGCAGGAACATCAGATGCAACATAAGTTTCGCCATTTGATATG
This sequence comes from uncultured Ruminococcus sp., assembly GCA_947566125.1. GTDB lineage: Bacteria > Bacillota > Clostridia > Oscillospirales > Ruminococcaceae > Ruminococcus_C. The sequence continues at coordinate 87,196 of CANOIR010000001.1, forward strand.
CCTATGATCATAGGACTATCTTTTCTTGCAGTATAAATTTCACCCGGAAGTTCTTTGAACATTACACAAAGTGCATAAGAACCTCTTATACGTATCATTGCACGTCCGATAGCGCCTACAGGACCTTCGTCATACTTGTTCCAATAATAATCAATAAGTTTAACCGCAACCTCTGTATCGGTTTGTGAATAAAAAACATAACCTGCCTTTAAGAGCTTTTCTCTAAGTTCTTGATAATTTTCAATTATACCATTATGTACAGCGATGACATTTTCATCATCACTGCAATGTGGATGTGCATTAAGAGCTGATGGTTCACCATGTGTTGCCCATCTTGTATGACCGATTCCGCAGCAGCCTTTAACAGCATTTCCGTTATCTGTCATTTCTTGTAAAACTTTGAGTTTTCCTTTTTCTTTTATTATTTCAGTATCATTTTCACCGTCACGAACAGCGATACCTGCCGAGTCATAGCCTCTGTATTCCAGCTTAGACAAACCGTCAAGTAATATTGGTGCTGCTTGACTTTCACCGGTAAACCCTACAATTCCACACATAAATTTTCTCCTTAATTATTATACCCGTTAGGATTATTCTTCTGCCAATTCCACGTATCTCTGCACATATCTGCAAGATCTTTTTCTGTCTTCCAACCCAATACACGCAGTGCCTTATCTGCATTAGCATAACTTTCAGGAAGATCACCTGCTCTTCTTGCACCGTATACATGATTGATTTTTATATCATTTACATTTTCAAATGTTGAAACGATTTCTGTTACACTATATGGTGTGCCAGTACCTAAATTAAAAACCTCTACCCCATCATGTTCAAGTACGTATTCTATAGCTTTAACATGACCTTTGGCAAGATCTGTAACGTGAATATAGTCACGTCTGCAAGTGCCGTCCGGTGTGTTATAATCATTGCCAAAAATAGTAAGTTTTTCACGTCTGCCCACAGCAACTTGTGCCACATACGGCATTAGATTATTTGGTATTCCCTGTGGATCCTCACCTATTATACCAGATTCATGTGCACCTATAGGATTAAAATAACGAAGCAGTACTACTGAAAGCTTACCATTTGCCTTTGCTGCATCTTCAAGGATCTGCTCCATCATTACTTTTGTCCAACCATAAGGATTAGTACAAGTACCACGTTTCATTTCCTCTGTATAAGGAACAGGATTTTCTTCTCCGTATACTGTTGCACTTGATGAGAATATAATATTATTTACATTATACTTTTCCATGCATTCAAGCAGAGCAAGGGTGGTATCAATATTGTTTCTATAATAAAGAATGGGCTTTTGAACAGATTCGCCTACGGCTTTGAGTCCTGCAAAATGAATAACCGCATCAATCTGATTTTCTTTAAAAACTTGTTCAAGTTTTGCTACATCTTTTATATCAACTTCATAAGTTTTAACAGACTTGTTGGTAATTCTTTCCACACGCTTTATTGATTCCGGACAGCTGTTTGAATAATTGTCAGCAATAATAACATCATAGCCTGATTCAAGAAGTTCTACAGCGGTATGAGAACCAATATAACCTGCACCTCCTGCCAGCAAAATCTTTTTCATATTATATAATCCTTTCTTCTATAGAGTACAGAATCGCTCTGAAATAAGCAGTTTTATTTTTTTAAAAAATATATATACATTATACACCTAAATTGTCCTATTGTCAAGGTTAGTTTTAGTTCCGAAAGCAGTTTGAAAGAACTGCTCTTGAGATTGTTTTTGTTATTATATTACTCGCATAAATCAGATTTTTCACCTTCAATTAACACGGATACGTTTCTTTCAGATACTCAGCCAGCATTTCAGGGATATACTGGTAATGATGTGAGTCATATAATTTGTAAGTCAGGTCTGCACCATGAGCTTCAAGTCGTTCTTTCAGCTTCGCAGTACCTTCAAGTGTCGTATCGTGTCCATTATAGTTATCAGCATAGTCGGGATCCTCCTGTGAGCCTGCACAGAGGAACACACTTTTACTGAGCTTTTCGTTTCGGTCAAAATAACCATAATCATTCAAAACATCATCCGAACTGATATTCTCATGATCATTGTAATTATAAAGTCCCCACAGTGCGGGACTGCCGATGATGTAATGTCCGAATGGCTGATTATCGAAATCATCCGAATTGAACAGTGAATAATGGGTAAACACGCCGCCGTCAGAATGACCATAGAGCGTTGAATTTGCGCAGTCAATATTGTAATTCTCAGTAAGATAGGGCATAAGATTGTCCGTAACAAAATTCAGAAGCTTATCACGATTTATTACAAGATCAAAATAACGAGTATTTCCGCCATCGTATGGAGTGTTGTAGCTGTACCACATACTTACAAGGATAACAGGTGAAGCTTCACCGTTTTCCATGAGCTTTCTCAGCTCAGGATGATTGCCAAAACGCCATATGCCGTCAGTCAGGAAGAATACGGGATAAGTCTTGCTCTCGTCATAATCGGGAGGTAGCGTCACATGCACAGTGAATTCCGTGTCCATTTCTTCGTCGTAAATGCTTATCTCGTCAATGGAATCCTGAATAGCCTCTACTGACTTACGGTCATATTCCCATTCACTTCTGTAATCAGCATTCTCATCATTCCACAAATACAGCGAGGGGTCTTCCGTATTGACTGTACCTTCAGGCAAAATCTCATAATCGCCTGTTTTTAAGGCTTCATTGGCAATCTGCACATGAAGGACATCTTGTTCAATTTTCTCATCAGAATACCCACATTTGGAATCCATTTTTCTGATCCAGTCAAGATACTCCTCAAATGATTCAAATGACAATTCTTCGATTTGCTTTTCACCGTTCTCACACATTGTAGAACTGGTGAATGCAATTGATCCGCCGTCATAATCAGGATCAGCGTACGGAACAACATACTGCACAAGATATCCATCAACAAGAATGTAAGGATTAATAGTAAGGGTGTTCTCACCTTTTTCCTCGGAGATCTTGATTTCTTCCATAGCTGCTTTATATTCCTCATCGGTCATCAGGTTCAGGTCATAATCACTTTCGACATTCTCTCGCAACTCTTCAATACTTAGTGTACAAAACTCCACACTTACCTTATGCTCTGTCTGCTCAGTGTTTGTTGTTTCTTTTGGTTCAATCAACAGCGTGAGTTCATGCTTGTCTACTCTTTGACGCTCGTTTTCTGTCATTTTGTTGGTAAGCTTTGCGGGAGATACTGTCTGCGACTGCTCCTGTATTTGCTCAACAGAAGAAGAATTTTCCGTACGCTCTGTGATTTGATTGCAAGCGGTGATTGGTAATGTCATTGCAAGCAGTAAAAAGAATGTGACTATTTTTTTCATTATCATTATGCCTTTCTGTTTTAAATTCCGATTTATCTTAGCCTTATTATACAGCAAAGCAATCTCTTTGTCAAGCCATGAGTGTCCAAACTGGGATATAAGAAATCGACCAAGTCAAGTTAAGAGAAAATTCACGTTTAGGATTAAGAATTCTTAAATACAGCCATATGAAAACGATTATATACATCAGCAAACACAAAAACTACAACCTTGTTTTATCCACTTGCTTTGAATATTTGCATATATTAATAAATAAAGAGCATAGCTTTTAATGTAACTGTCAGCAATGCTCTTTACTTATATTAAATTATTTTATTTATGTTTTTATGCCCTAAAATTATGCATTATTCTTATCATTTTCACGAATCTCAACACGGCGTATTTTTCCGCTGATTGTCTTAGGAAGTTCTTCGACAAATTCAACAACTCTTGGATATTTATAAGGTGCAGTATGAGATTTTACATAATTTTGCACTTCTTTTTTCAGCTCTTCTGATGCAACTGTTCCCTTTGTAAGAACAATTGTTGCCTTTACGACCTGTCCTCTTACAGGGTCAGGAACGCCTGTTATTGCACATTCAAGAACGTATGGAAGTTCCATGATAACGCTTTCGATTTCAAATGGACCTATACGGTAACCTGATGACTTGATAACATCATCAATACGTCCTACATACCAAAGATAGCCGTCTTCATCTCTTGTTGCCTGATCGCCGGTGTGATAATAATCATCATACCAAACAGAATTTGTCTTGCTTTCATTATTGTAATATCCCTTGAAAAGACCGCATGGCTTTTTGCCTTTTGGTGCATAAATACAGATCTCGCCTACTTCACCTGTTTTGGCAACGTTGCCTTCTGCGTCAAGCAAAACAACATCATAAAGCGGACTTGGACGTCCCATTGAACCGATTTTAGGTGTTGTTCCTACAAGATTAGAAATAGCCATTGTTGTTTCTGTCTGACCAAAGCCTTCCATAATAGTAAGTCCTGTTGCCTTTTTGAACTGATGGAATACTTCCGGGTTCAGTGCTTCGCCTGCTGTTGTAGCATATTCAATTGAGGACAAATCATATTTAGACAGATCTTCCTTGATAAAGAATCGATACATTGTAGGCGGTGCACAGAATGTTGTAATATGATACTTAGCAAACATAGGCAGAATATCTTCTGAGTGGAATCTGTCAAAGTCATATGTGAAAATAGGTGCTTCGCAAAGCCATTGACCATAAAGTTTACCCCAAAGTGCTTTACCCCATCCTGTATCTGAAATTGTAAAATGCAAGCCATCTGGATTTACATTATGCCAATACTTAGCTGTTGGATAATGACCAAGTGCATAGGTATAGGAATGAGCTGCAATGCTTGGATAGCCTGTTGTACCTGATGTGAAAAGCATAAGCATTGTATCATCACCGCATGGTGTATTTTTGGAACGCTCATATATATCAGAGCAAAGCATCATTTCACTGTTGTAATCATGCCAGCCTTGTTTCTTTCCGCCTACTATAACCTTTATCATATCCGGAAAACCTTCGGAAGCTTTTTCAGCCTGTTCGGAAACATCCCCGTCAGATGTACATATAATAGCTTTTACACCGGCTGCTTCATAACGATATGTGAAATCGTGTTCTACAAGCTGATTTGTTGCCGGAATAGCAATTGCTCCGATCTTGTGAAGTGCAAGCATTGTAAACCAGAACTGGTAATGACGCTTTAATACAAGCATTACACGATCGCCCTTGCCAATACCTAAAGATTCCAGATAATTTGCAGTCATATTTGAATATTTTTTCATATCTGCAAAAGTAAATCTGTGTTCTTTCTTTTCATTTGAAACCCAGAGCATTGCAAGTTTACATGGATTTTTCTCAGCGATCTTATCTACACAATCAAATGCGAAATTAAACTTGTCCTCATTTTTGAAAGAGATTTTTGTGAGAACACCATTTTCATCTGTTTCAGTTTCGATAAAGTCATCTGCCACTGTTTTCATATTTATCTGCTTATGATAATCAGTGATTTCTTCAAGCTTATCCAGTCCTTCATAAGTATCAGCTTCAGGACGAAGTACGATTGCATAGAGTTCACAATCTTTTCCATCCATTGCAAGAAGAGCGTGAGGTTCACCGCTGTTATAATAAATAGTATCACCTGCATTTAAAATCTCCACACGGTCACGGATCTGAACCATAACTCTGCCTTTGACAACAATATCAATTTCCTGACCAGCATGGGCAGAAAAAGACAGCTCGGCATTTTCGCTGTATGGGATCTTTACCCAAAAAGGTTCAGCGATTTTATTGCGGAATGATGGTGCAAGATGATAATATGACAAACCTGTTTTTCTTGCTATAGGAAGTCCTTCGCCTTTGCGTGTAACTGTATACAAAGATAAAACAGGACTGCTTCCTTCCAGAAGATCCTTTATTTCCACGCCAAAAATATCTGCACATTTATAAATAAATGTAAACCCAAAATCAGTTTCACCTTGTTCAAGTATATGGTACTGTTCCTCTGTGATTTCAGTTTTAGCTGCCATTTCAGCCTCAGAAAGTCCAGCTATTGTACGAAGTTCACGTATTCTTGCAGCAACATCTTTCAGTTGTGTTTCCATATAAAATCCTTCTTTCCTGCCATTTGGCGTATTATATTTGTGGGAAAATATCTGTATAAAGACAAAAAATCTCAAGTAAAAACCCTATTTATCAATAAGGAATTTACTTGAGACGAATAAATTCTATCTATCCGCGGTACCACTCAAATTGCACAATAAATGTGCCACTCTACGGCTCTAACAAGCCTTGTGCTTTCACGTTGCACTTACGGAAACGCCTAATATGCTAAAAAAAGCAGTTCGGGTTCCAGCTCGGAAGTGATAGGTTAAAATGTTTTTTTAGTATCGACTCACACCATACGCCGACTCTCTGAAACTTCTAAAAACAAACCGTCTTCGTCATCGCTATTTTACCACATATTTTATTATATTTTTATGTTACCACATTTAAATTCCATTGTCAAGAACTTGTCAAGAATTTTTATCGCTGATAATGTGAATTTTTATTAGCTAAAAATATAATTTATCCCTCTACAGGTTCAAGATACCACAATTGAGATGGTTCTCCTGTGAATGTTTTTATAACAGCATTTCCGGAAGATGTATAAGCATTTCCGCTTGCTGTACCACTGCTGCTGCCATTTACTGAAAGGCAGGCACTTCTATTGGTTCGGCATGACAAACGAACTGTTCCATCTAAATCCAAGCCTAAATCCGGATATGATTCTATAACAAAAGTCTGAGCCGGCGGGTCAACTTGTGTGTAGATTTGTACGTTGCTTCCGCTTACAACACATCCGCCAATTTTTGCTATATCAGCCACTTTATCATTGCCATCCGACGAACACATTGGAAGAAATTTATATGAATTACTGTCGCTGTCATAAAGAATTTTGAACTGCTGAGATAAAGAATCATCCGCATCTTTTTGTATAACATTAGCACCGTTTTCATTTTTGCCATCGGCTACAGTAAGGTAAAGTCCGCTGCCGGAATTTCTTAAGCGATATATATTGCCTGAAACAACATAAGGTACTTCGCCGCTATACTGGTCTGATTTATGTATGATAACTGCATTTTTGCCCATATCATTATAACGTTGTTTTACAAGAGCTGCATCATATGCAACATTGCCCTTAAGCGGATCGGCAACTAAAACTGTACCTTTCGACCTGTCATATCCTATAAGAACCAGACAATGCTCCCCTGCTTTCCATGTAACTGTATTTCCATCAGGAGTTTTCCATGATGATGTATAATAAGGTGCTTTCATTCCCATAGTCGCTAAAAATACAACAGGTGTGCCTGAGTTTATATATTCATAAAGATCAGAAAATTCTGTGCCGGTAATATCTTCTGCAAAGGACGCATTTTTATTTGCGGTAAAATATGCATTTGCTGTTGCGGTTATTGCAGGTGCATAACAGCCATATCCTGATGATGTAGACGGATTTCCCGGAAATACATATCTGAAGTCTGCACCATATCCACCGGTGAAATTCATCCTTGGAAGATAATTCATTGCAATATCATACTTATCTGCATTAAAGCCATAATAATTTAATGCAATAGTAAGAGCAGTAGCTTCACAACCTGTTGGCAATGACGGTGAACTATTTTGAAGAATACATTTCACATCAAGACTTGTACTTAAAATAGTTTCTGTTGTGGTTGTCGATGTTGTAGTGGTAGTTGTAATTGTTGTAGATTCTGTAGTTGATTCTGTTGTGATGGTTTCTGTGGTTGTTGTAGTTTCCGTTGTTCCGGAAATAGTAGTAGTAGTTACCGGAGGATTATAAACATAATCTTCAAAGCTTATATCAATTATGCCTGCCGCTTTTTCTGCATAATATTTAAGTACAAGCATAGCATCGTCTATGCCAATATGACCATCACCATTGCAGTCGGCACTTGCGTTTTGTTCTGCTGTAAAATTATTTTCTATTTGTGCTGCGTTACAAGCATAAATATTTAATATAGATATTGCATCTGAAATGTTTACATTTCCATCATTATCTAAATCACCAATGCTGAATTGAAGATTGATTTCATCAGATGTAGTATCTGTTTGCATAACGTTTATGTTTTCTGTATTGTCAGTATAAGTAACAATAGGTGTCGTTTCAGTAAATATCCCGCTGTTTTCATCCGGCGGAGATGTAGTGGTAGTTATTGTTTCTGTTGCCGCATTTGTATCAGCGACATTATTTTCAAATGCATAGGCATAAAAAATATTATTATATTTACTGAATGGAATCATAAAGACCGCAACACCTATTGCTGCTATCATGCTTGCCATTCTATTTTTTGATATTTTCAATATAAGTATACTTCCTTTCTAATATGTAGATACATCCTGTTTTTTATATTTTATATCAATATTACAATATGATTATAGCATAACTAAAATTTATAGTCAACAAGTTCTTAATAATATAGAGTAATTTAATTATTATATTATAGATGCAAGATATTTTTCAAGTCCACCGAATACGGTAAAAGCAACTTTTTGCTGATATTCTTCTGTTTCCAAAAGTGATGCTTCATCAGGGTTTGAAAGGAATCCACATTCTACCATTACAGTTGGATTTTTACAGTAATAACACAAAAATAGTTCCTTGCCGCAAAGCTTTATTTCACGTTTATTATCCGGCTGCAAAAGCGATACAAATGAATCCTGTATTGATTGTGCAAGAGATGAACTGCCCTTTACTTCGTTTGAATAAAACATTTGTGCTCCACTATAAGAAGAATCTGTAAATTGATTTTGATGAATCGAAATACAAACCGCATTGTCATATTTATTAAATAGTTCAAGTCTGTTATCCATATCAGAACTTTTTTGATTCGCTATTCCTTCTATGCCGTCATCATGTATCGAACGGTCAGTATCCCTTGTTACTTCTACATTATATCCAAACACTTGCAAAAGGCTGCGAAGATGCAAAAGAATATTAAGATTGATTCCCTTTTCCGGTACATTATTTACAGATACACATCCGCCGTCCATTCCGCCATGACCTGCATCAAGTATAATAACAGGAGGTTCATACGGCTGTTTTATTACCGAAGTAAAAATGGCATTTTCGATAGCTTTTGTAGCACCAAAATAAACTGCTGCCACTGCTACTGACGCAGCAAGACAAAGACCTGTCACACGTTTGAAAATTTTCTTTTTGATATTATCCATGTGAATACTCCTCACTTTCATATTAATGTGCATATCTATTATATAATTTTTATTATATTTGTATGTCCACGCATTCTGTTTTATTCTTCAGGTTGACAAAGCTTAATATTTCTGATAAACTAATATTATAGGTCAAAACCTGCCTAAACAGGGATTATTTGCGTGATTTTCTGTGCAGACAGGCTTTTTATATTATAATATGGAGAACTGTATAAAATATGAGTATACTTAATGTTGAACACGTAACACATGGATATGGTGCAAGACAAATTTTAAATGACGCTTCTTTTAGACTTCTAAAAGGCGAACATATCGGTCTTGTAGGTGCAAATGGCGAAGGTAAATCAACCTTTTTGAACATAATTACCAGCAAACTTATGCCTGATGAAGGCAAGATAGAATGGTGCCGTCATATAACAACAGGTTACCTTGACCAGTACAGCACTCTTTCAAAGGGAAAAACTATTGCAGATGTTTTGCGTGATGCGTTTTCACATTTCGCAGACCTGGAAAAGGAAATGCTTGAACTTTACGATAAAATGAGCGATCTTTCAGAAAACGAAATGAATGACGCTATGGAAAAAGTCGGTGAAATTCAAGATATATTGGATTACGGCGGATATTATACGATAGATGCAAAAATTTCTGAATACGCAAATGGACTCGGACTGGGTGAAATAGGTCTTGACAGAGATGTTTCAGAGCTTTCAGGCGGTCAGAGAGCAAAGGTTCTTCTTGCTAAAGTTTTGCTTGAAAATCCTATGATACTCATTCTTGATGAGCCTACTAACTTTCTTGATGAAAATCATATTTTATGGCTGAAGAACTTTCTTCAGAACTATGAGAATGCTTTTATTCTTGTATCTCATGACATACCATTTCTGAATGATGTAGTAAATGTAATATATCATGTGGAAAATGCAGTGCTTACACGTTATACTGGTGATTATGAGAATTTCCAAAGAATGTATGAATTGAAAAAGCGTCAGATAGAACAGGCATATGAAAAACAGCAAAAAGAAATAGCCGATCTACAGGACTTCATTGCAAGAAACAAAGCTCGTGTTGCAACTACAAATATGGCAAAATCACGTCAGAAAAAGCTTGATAAGATGGATAAAATCACTCTTATGAGCGAAAAGCCAAAGCCACAGTTTTCATTTGCATCTACAAGAACTCCCGGCAGAATAGTAATTGAATGCAATGACCTTGTTCTTGGATATGATGAACCTCTTACAAAACCGCTTTCATTAAAGCTTGAATGCAATCAAAAAGTTGCCATTAAAGGTGTAAACGGACTTGGCAAATCAACACTGCTTAAAACACTGCTTAAACTTATACAGCCGATTTCCGGTACTGTAGAGCATGACCAGTTTGTTGAGATAGGCTACTTTGAACAGGAAGAAAATGCTTCCAGCAAAACAGCACTGCAAACCATATGGGATGAATATCCGGCTATGACAAATGCAGAGGTGCGTGCTGCTCTGGCAAGATGTGGTCTTACTACAGACCATATAACATCTCAGATGCGTGTTTTATCCGGCGGAGAAAACGCTAAGGTACGACTTTGTCGTATAATGCTGAAAAATATAAATCTTCTTGTTCTGGATGAGCCGACGAATCACCTTGATGTAGATGCCAAAGATTCACTTAAAGAAGCAATAAGAAACTTTAAGGGTACAGTATTGCTTGTAAGTCATGAACCGGAATTTTATATGGACGTTTGCAATAATATATGGAATCTGGAAGAGTGGACAACAAAGATCGTATGATTTAAAACGAGCTGTTGCAAAGATTTGAGTTGCAACAGCTTTTTTGTTGTTTTTATTTATCAATTTCTCCACCGCCAAGTGAGACTTTTCCTAAAGACTAATTGCCTCCTGGCAGGGGGCTGTGTAAACTTTAAAATGATTAAAAAGTGAAATCGGGGGTCGTAGGGCGGTCGAGCTGTCTACAGCTCGTCTTTTGATTCAACTGCTTTGAAAAGCTTATTTAAATATGAAAATGCCTGCTTTAATGTTGTTACTCCCACGATTTTCATTTTGAATGAATTTATATCTACATTTTCAAGCGAATGTTTTGGAACTACGCAAATCTCAAAACCCAATCTCTCGGCTTCACGAAGTCTTTGCTGTAAATAAGACACACTGCGTATTTCTCCGCCAAGACCTATTTCACCAAATGCAGCAAGACGTGGATCTATCGGTCGGTCTACAAGAGAAGAATATAGGCACATTGCTACAGCAAGGTCGCCGGATGGCTCACGAAGTTGAAAACCTCCTACCACATTTAAATATACATCAAGTGTATTATACATAAGTCCAAGATGCTTTTCAAGTATTGCGATGATAATAGACATACGGTTATAATCAATTCCATCTGCCGTTCTTCGTGGACTGGGGAAACCGCTTTTTGTTGCAAGTATTTGAACTTCCGCAAGTATGGGTCTGGTACCTTCCATAACACAGGTCACACAAGTACCGGATACATCAAGCGGTCTTTCTTCCAAAAGCATTGCTGACGGATTTGGAACTTCACGAAGTCCTCGGCTTGCCATTTCAAATACTCCAACTTCATTTGTAGAACCAAAACGATTTTTGACCGCTCTTAAAAGACGATGCGAAAGATAACGCTCACCTTCAAAGTGCAGAACCGTATCAACAATATGCTCCATAACTTTAGGCCCTGCAATAGCACCGTCTTTGTTTACATGACCGACAATGAATATTGGTATTTCCTGAGTTTTTGCAGTGTGCATAAATAGATTTGTACATTCTCTTACTTGAGTAAGACTTCCGGGACTTGATGAAATTTCAGGTATCTGCATTGTCTGGATGGAATCTATAATAACTATATCCGGCTTGCAGGATATGATAGTATCGCAAATACTCTCTGCATCAGTTGACGTAAGAAGATACAGGCATTCTGTATCTACAGAGAGACGCTCTGCACGAAGCTTTATCTGCTTTGCCGATTCTTCTCCGGAAACATAAAGTACAGAATGACTTTCTCCCAGATATTGACATATTTGCAACAGAAGTGTGCTTTTTCCAATACCCGGTTCACCGCCTATAAGAGTAATAGAACCCTTTACAACACCTCCGCCAAGCACTCTGTCAAGTTCTCCGCAGCCTGTTTTATAACGAACATCATCATTGGTATCTATTTCAACAAGTCCCTTTATTTTATCGGAAAGGTCGTTTCTTTTACGACCGGCATTTCCTCCTCTGCTTGCCGGAGATATAATCATCTCCTCTTCTTCAAGACTGTTCCATGTACCGCAATTGGGGCATTTGCCGTTCCATTTTGATGTTTCAAAATCACATTCGGTGCATCTGTATATAGTTTTTGGTTTCGCCATTGTTTCACGCCCTTTGTTTTTTATAATATTATTATAACATATATCCTCTATTCTTTCAACTTTAAATTGATATAAACAATAAAAACAGAAACCGTACACTCAATTTACATGAATGTACGGTTTCTTTATATGGAGAGTTTAATGTGGTTAGCTTATCTAGGCAATTTTGTCTTCAAAATCTACATTTCTTAATTTATTTATTGTATGTTTATCAACAGGGAATCTGTATGACCAGCCATTGCCGTCAAGTCGAGGTTCGCTTACATCATAGAAATTAATATTTACTTCTATATAACTCTGTTTGGAATCTCCATAGCTGTCATAATCAAAGAAATCTCCTGAACGCATATCAAGTACGTCATATACAACATCCAATGAATTTGAAAAAGAATAGGATTGATTTACAATATCTACACCTGATTCATTATCATAGCTGTATAAATATATATCACCATTAAATTCTGCTTTTGATTTTTCCAAGTCGCTGAGATAATCATTTAATGATTTAAGAGAATCTATCTGCTTTTCTTTAAATACTTCATAGCACTTCTTTGCTGTGTTAGGTGCAACAGATTTTATAACAGGTATATTAGTATTATACATATGACCATCGATTACATATGACACTTCAAAAAATGCAACGCTTTCACTATTCATTTGACATTCATTAAACCATGTTTCAAAATCAGCGTTTTTAATTTCATTTGCAAACTCGGAATATATATCTCTTGCATCATCATTATAAATACTGCCCATTGAAGAACTATCATACAAATAAATATCATTTGTATCTTTTAATGAAGGAAGTTTCATCCACGCTTCACGAATCTTTTCATTGCTTTCAAATATTTTGCCAAGATTTTCATATTGTTTATTATTTAATACAACATTACGGCATTTGCTCTTTCCATTTGTGTTTATCTTAAATGAAACTGTATTTGATCCCTCTTGGTACATGAAATTTTTAAGTCTGTCAATACTGCTTTCTGCCATTGAAATATTATTCTCAAGTGCATTTGCCACATCTTCAATAACTGTCTTATCAGAAATTTCCAAACCGCCTGTTTGATGCAGAACATAATCACTGTATTTTATCCAATTGCTATCTGAATTGATATTCTCGCTTACCATAGTAACACTGTTTATTTCATCAGGTGCAGGTCTAAAGCTCATAGAATATTTATAAACACCTGAAAGTCCAAAGAACATTGCAATATTAAGTACTGCTACAATGCCAAGTCCCGGAATTGCACGAATAAGATTTTTAAGTTTCTTTGTAGTAATAAGCTCATAGAGGAAATATATAAATACAACAAAAATATAAGATGCAACAATATTGAATACAGGCACGTCAGAAAGATCTTTGTAAAAATAACTGCTCTTAAAAAGTTCAAATATGATAAAGCTTGATATAACAAGTGCTATGATAATTCTATATGCTGCCTGAAGATATTTATTCGGTGCACTTTGGGATGCTGTTTCACTATTTCTGCGGCAGAACGCAAATCCGCCGAGTACAAAATAAATTATTCCAAGTGCAACACCATATATTATTGGCAAAACACTTGTGAAAACAGCACCAATATCAACTGTAGTGTCAATTTGCATTATTGAAAATATAAAGGAGGTTACAGGGTTTAAACCATTTTCTGTAAAGCTGTTTCCTATAAATCCGCTAAATAAAGGATTGGCTTCAAGTGTGGATACAAACAGTGTTATCATAAAACGAGGTAAAAATATTATCATACCTGATAGAATAATACCGTTTAAAATAGTTCCTGATAAACTCTTTGCAATTGAAATTGCACCGCAAACAAGTATGCAGGATGCAATGTTATTAAGAGTAAAGGTTAAAAGTGTAATATAGTCTATAGCAATATGCTTTGAGAAAAGAAGTGCACTGAGAAGTGTTGGGATAACTACGGCAAGTATTGATATAATTACCCAAGCCAGTACTGCTAAATTAATGCTGATAAAGATAGTTCCTCTTGTATGAGGCAGTGAGTGGTAAAAGTCGCTGGAATTTCGCTTGTCCATAAAGTGAAATGCTTGGAACATTAAAATCGGTGCTATAAGTATAAATGAAAGAACGAGCCACGGTGCACAATCTGCTCCTACAAATGTATAAACCGCTTCTTTGCCCGAATCTGTAACAAGAGCAATCGTTCTCATTATAGTTATACTAGCCATAATAATAGCACTGATTATACCTACAACTCTAAGCTGACGCATTGTTTCAATAAATATATTTGTATTAAAAGAAAGCTTGTTTTTCATATCTATTCTCCCCTTCTGTTTATTCATAGTCAAAGGTATAACCCAAAGCATCCATCTCATAGGTGAATACTTCTTCCAATGAAAGCGGCAGAATTTCAAGTAAAACAGGATTAAGTGAATGCAGTTTTGCATTGGCGGTTTCACGGTCGCTCTTAACAATCATATTTATAACCGTACCCTGACGAGTGAACTTTTGTACTTCAATTCCCATTCTCTCAAAATCTTCTCTTTCATAAATCTGAGGAAATGCCGCTTGGATTTTATACTGCTTAGTCTTTAGATTTTCAACATCACTCTCAAGTACTAAACCACCCTTGTGAAGAAGAGCAAGCTGGTCGCAAATATCCTCAAGTTCACGAAGAGAATGTGATGTAATAACAGCTGTTGCATTTCTTTCAATTACATCTTCGCATATGAGTTTCTTTACAAGATTACGCATAACAGGATCAAGTCCGTCAAATGTTTCATCAAAGAAAATGTAATCGGGCTGTATCGACAGAGCCAAAAGTGTTGCTGCTTGACGACGCATACCTTTTGAAAATGTGTTAAGCGGTTTCTTTGGGTCAAGCTCAAAAAGCTTTGTAAGCTTTCTGCATTTATCTGTTGAAAATGTAGGATAAAGGCTCTTATACATTTTTTCCATTCTGTTTATACTCGCACCCGCAAGAAAATAAAGTTCATCAGGAACATATGCTATATGTTTCTTTACCTCCGGATTTTCCCATACCAGATTACCATCGATTATTACTCTTCCATTATCAGGCTTATATACACCTGTTATAAGTCGTAAAAATGTTGATTTACCGGCACCATTTGAACCAACCATTCCGTATATACTGCCGTCTGGGATATTGCAGGTGATAGATTCAAGTGCTTTGAAATCATCAAAATATTTTGTAAGATTTTCTGTGCTGATCATTTTTTGATTTCCTCCTTATTTGTTTTATTTTTGTATGCTTCTTCAACACATTCAAGTATGCTTTCTTTTGAAACGCCGAAAAGTGCCATCTCATCAAGTATATCCTTTAATTCTTCAAGTTTTTCAAGATGTCCTTCGCATAATTTTTTCTTTGCATCTTTGCAAACAAAATATCCCTTTCCCGGAACAGATTGAATTATCCCTCGCCTGTCTAAATCATTATAAGCTTTAAGTATAGTTCTGGGATTGATGGAATTTGTAACCGCAACACTCCTGACCGATGGAATTTGCTCACATTCCTTGAAAATATCAGTCAATATAAAATATTCTACCTTTTGCATAAGCTGTTCATATACCGGTATTCTTGACATCGTATCAATTTGAATCTGAATCATAACATACTCACTCCTTTCATAAGCAATAATCCTGTGTTTTGCCCGTTGTATTTCTAATGCAACACCTACAGTATACCACACCGCCTGTTGCATGTCAAGTGCAACACACTAATTTTATAATTATGTACATGCATTTCCTATAATAAAATCAAACATTAGTGCAGTATATACAAAAATATATCTTGAAATATTGTTTTCAAAGTGAAATGGTTCTTATGCTTGCAATTTTACAGCCGATGTGTTATAATAAGTAAAATTTAACTTTATTGGAGGAAATATAATAATGGTTATTATTGAAATGGAAAACGGCAAGAAAATTGAAATTGAACTTTATCCAGAAATCGCACCTATCACTTGCGAAAACTTTGAAAAGCTTATTAAAGACGGATTTTACAACGGACTTACATTTCATCGTATAATACCGGGATTTATGATTCAGGGCGGATGTCCTGAAGGCACTGGAATGGGCGGTCCCGGTTGGAATATAAAGGGTGAGTTTCTCGCAAACGGTGTTGCAAATAATTTAAAGCATACAAGAGGTGTTATATCTATGGCACGTGCAATGAATCCTAATTCAGCCGGCTCACAGTTCTTTATTATGCATGAAGATGCACCGCATCTTGACGGTCAGTATGCTGCATTCGGCAAAGTTGTATCCGGTATGGATGTTGTTGATGAAATAGCAGAAACCGAAACAGATTACAATGACAAGCCTTTGACAGCACAGATTATGAAAAGCGTAACTATTGAATAAGTATCATATACTAATAATAAAAATACTGCCGCAGTAAGAAAAACTGCGGCAGTTTGAGGTGAATATAATAATGGCACGTTCTTCAAATTATAATACAAAACAAAAAGAACGCATTTTAAACATTCTTATAGAAAATAGTTCTGTTCATACAACAGCCGGTCATATTGCACAATGCCTTCAAGCTCAGGGTACACCTGTGGGAATCGCTACAATATACAGATACCTTGACCAATTGGCTGATGACGGCATTATCAGAAAATATACAATCGATAATAAAACAGGTGCTTGTTATCAGTATATAGGAGAGAAAAAAGAATGCAAAGAGCATTTCCACTTGAAATGCGTAAAATGCGGAAGACTATTCCATGTGAAATGTGAATATTTAAGCAGCCTTGATAAACATATTCTTTCTCATCACGGCTTCACTATTGACCATACCAAAACAGTTTTGTATGGATATTGTGATAACTGTTCTGAAAATTAGAACCTGCCCACATAGAAATTGTGTGCGCATTTTTGAGCATAATTTTACCGAGTGCAAGGAAAAATTCGCAGGCATACTGACGTATGGCAAGGATTTTTGACACAGCAATCGGCAAAATTTGCCGAAAAGACGTGCGGAATTTTCTATGTGAACATGTTCTTAGAGCGTATTCACATTAAAATGCGTTGCAGTGTCAGCATTTCTTCTTACCGGCTTTTCATAAATTCTTACCGGTGCATGATCGCATATATTCTGCATTGCAGCATCATAATGAATCCCTGAAGTATATCTTGGTGTATAAATTTTTGTTTTTTCATCACCGGAAATATATTCCATAGATTTTATTTTATTATTATCATTATTATTCATAGACTTCTCCTTATAGATAGGGCTTAAGACGTTCGATATATGCCTCTTCCCTGCGTATCATCTCTTTGCCTTGTCTTTTTATATTCTCAGGAACATCTTTGTTTTCATTCATGGTCTGAACCATTTCTATTATACCCATATTAGTTCCTTCTGTCATAAGCTTTGCAATTTCGTGAGTGTCCATGCCTCCAATAGAATGAACGGCTATGGTCATATCAGTACAGATTTTTGCCATTGTCCCTTGTGATTCAGGTGTGATGTTGTTTTTCTGCATTTGCTTATTCAGATTTGCTTTCTGTTCTTTGTAATAATCCATCTGTTTGTGAAGTTCTTTGCTCAAATCTTCATTCTTTACCTTTGGCAATATCGCTTCAATAGCATCAATGCCTACTGAGGCATTTTTATAGTATCCGTTTAGAATACAAGATATTTGTTCCATAATGATCTTCCTTTCTGAAAAAACTGTATCCATAATGCTTTTAATGCTTTTTTATTCATCGTTATTATCTCTTATTTCAAATTAAATATTCATATTTTTTTATTTTTAAAAAAACGTCATTGAAAATACATTGGCTGCATATATATGTATCATCTTATACCACACAGGAGTGAAATACATGAAACAGCAGCCATGTGACCGAGCAATTATTCTCGGAGAATATATCTTAGAAAACAATGCCACTGTACGTGCAGCTGCATCGTGGTTTGGCATATCAAAAAGTACTGTACATAAAGACGTAAGCCAAAAGCTCTCTCAGCTTAGTCCGTCACTTTATCGTGATGTGAGATCGGTTCTTAATAAAAACAAGCAGGAACGTCATATAAGAGGCGGTATGGCTACAAAGAAGAAATATGAAATGCTCGCAGCAATTCATAATAAAGAAAAAGAAATCGAAGGTAAAAATAATATTACTAATATTACTGAATAAAATAATAAAAGCCGACACAGAAAGGACGCTCCTCTGTGCCGGCTTTGCCGTTTTATAATATTATATATACTTTTATATAGTTTTATAATTTATAATGTGAATAACGGCATTTATTTTAAATCTATATAAAAGCAGCCTTACCTACACACACCGATTTCGAAAAGCTGTTCATGGGTGCAATTAAAAAGCACCACTCTTCGCAGTAAATGCATTCCTTGCTGCTACTCTTCTATTGTATGCTAAAAAATCAAGATTGCAACAAGGTAAATTATGTGTATAGATATTTTTAATCGCTGTAATATTTGGCACGCCTAAAGTCTATCACGCCGGAATATGGGTCATAGCTTATATCACGATTTTTCGTACTGTGGATAAGATATTTATTCTTGTAAAAAAGCGGCAGGAATATATGGTCTGCTTCTATTATTTCTTCAGCCTGCCTGCAAATAACAGAAAGCTCCGTCCAGTCACGTGCATATTCCATAGTGTCAATAAGGTCATCAAGTTCATTATTTGAATAATTAAATCTGTTTTTGTCTGTACCAAAGGCTTCTATAACCGATGCTGCACTATTTCTTTTTCCCTCTAACGGACAAAGTGCTATTACATAATCCTTCTCCGATAAACGCTCGTAATATTCATACTCAGAAACAGTTTCTATTCCGGCATAAAATCCAAAGAGTGACTGCCAAACCTGTATTATTTCATATAAGTCATCTTCAGCAACACTTCCTTCACATACAAGAATATCTGATGACGGAAGTGAAGTAAGACCTAATTCGTGCATACCTTTTTTGAACATGGACTTAATATCATCATCTGATATATCCGAAACAACAGGCGTTGAATTATAACTGCTGTAAGCTGAAGTCCCGAGCCGTGTTTCAGGCGGGATTATTCCATAGGCGGCTTCTGCGTCGTTTTTAGAATCGCCTTTGAAAAGGCTTCGTGGAATAGCTGCTGAAAATGCGGTTCGTATATTGTCATTTTTAAATGCTTCCCATTCAGTGTTAAGCACAAATCCAAGTGTTACAGACCGCCATGAAGTCATAGTATAGCCGTTTTCTTCGTTATAATTGGGATAATATACTGATGTTGAAAGAACATCTGACTTATTATTTTTAAATTCATCATCCGCTTCTGTCTGACCGTTTCTTATGAGAAACGTTACATCGGATGGATATACTTTCTGTACTGTATCGTTGGCAGAATTTTTGCTTAGATATATCAAATTATCGCTGCCATAAGGGTCATAGAACCAACGACGCATATAAAATCCATTATTTGATATAACAGAATCTTCATCAAGACCGTATCTGCCGTTTGTTTGTTCAAAGAATTTTCGGCTGCATGGCATTGCAGCTGGTGTTGCAAGCAATGAAAGAAATTCTGCACAAGGTCTTGTAAGCTCAAATATAAGCGTGTTTTCACTTTGTGCATATACTCCAAGCGTATCGACAGAAGCATCTTCGTCTATGATTGCATCCGCACCCGAAATGCATCGAAATTCTTCACGGTACGGCGACCTTGTTTCTTTCTGAAAGAGTCTTTGAAATGCAAATACAAAATCTTCTGCAGTGACGTTCCACTGTTCACCTTCATCTATATCATCATTTTTGTTTTCGTCATAATACCAATAGCTATTGCCACGGAGCGTAAATGTATACTTAAGCCCGTCTTCTGTAACACCATAGTGTGAAGCAACTCCATAGGTAAGAGTGCCGTCCGGTTGTTCTTCCAAAAGACCTTGCATCATATTCCTAAGCACTGTAAAAGAAGCACTGTTTGAGGCTATTTGTGGGTCAAGGTTATCCGGATTTTCTGTAAGTGTATAGGTGAATAGATAACCGGCACCGTCATCTTTATTTTTTTGAAACGGCATTTGGCATCCGCTTAGAAGCACCATCGGGCAAAGCATTATTGTCAAAAATCTTTTGTTCATGTATATTATATGTCCTTTCACAGCATATGCCTTATACGGCATATGTTTAACTGCATTTATTATACCACTCATTCTATTCAATTACAACCACTATTCGCATTTTGTAAGCAAATTTTAATTTATGAATTCTAGAATCAATATTATTGCAATGCTTTACAATTTAATTAAAGAGTGATATAATAAAGAATAATACGATAATAATATAATTGTGAATATCAATAGAAAGGAAGTCTTAGCATTATTAGTATTAAAAATAAACATAATTTAATTTTAAAGGCAGTACCGCTGTTGATGACTGTTTTATGTGCCGGTGCTATATTTTTATTTTCTACCCAAAACGGCGATGAATCCGTAGATTTGAGCAAGTCTTTTCTTAAACATATAATAGCATTTATAAAAGGCATTTCTATAGATGAGGTTACTTATAACGATGTAGAAAAATATGGTTTTATTATAAGAAAAATAGCCCACTTCACGGAATTTCTCGCTTTAGGTGTATTCTCATGTTTGACTTCATGGGTGTTTTTTAAGAAAAAATATACTATAATTTCATTTGTGTTTTGCGTTATTTATGCATCGCTGGATGAAATGCATCAGCTTTTTTCAGATGGAAGAAATCCTAATGTGCGTGATGTTTTTATTGATAGTGCAGGTGCTTTTACCGGGATATTGCTTGCAATACTAATAATAAATATAATTGCAAAATATATGCAGAAAAAGAAAATATAAATATAAATTATGATATTGTAAAGCCTGTTCCTTCATTGACAAAAATTGCTGGAAGTGATATACTGTAATTAAAATAAAAACGATGTTTTAAATTTTGGAGGTAAATATCATGAGTAAAAAAAACGCTTCCGCTGATACTAAAAAGAATAGTGCATTAAAAACGTTCCTGTCAGTTATATTCTTTATACTTATTTTAGCATCGGCACTCGTACTTGCTGTAAATATGAGCATGGCTGGTAAAAGTCCTGATATTTTAACTGCATACGAACCGATACTCGGAAAAATTACAGTTACATTTTTAAAAGGCAAACTATCTTTTTGGTGTGCAATTTCTTCTATAGTGCTGTGGACTGGTCTGTGGATAGGTACTACCAAGCGTGTGGCATCTGCTATTCGTGGTCTTGGAACTGCGTGTACATTAGCTCCTATATTGATTATTGTAAGCGAACTTGTAACTATGCTTTGTGTATGCGTATTTAAAATAGACAGCGTTTTAGCTCCGTTTGCCTCTTTCATGCCTTCAGAGTTTTTAGGCACTTCCGGCAATAATTTTATATTTATGCTTGCAAGTGCGGTCATTGCATCGATTGGAATATTTATTTGCAAAATAAAGAAAATGCCTAAAAGAATTAAAGCTGCGGGATCTGAAGCAAAATCATCTGAACCTGTATCTGAAACTATATCAGAGCCTATATCTGAACCAGTACCAGAGCCAGTGGTAATGACTGCCTCTGCTTCTGTGAATTCTGAGCCTGTTTCGATAAATGATGAAACTGAAACAACAAATATTGATGATAATAATAATGATATATCAAGTGATGATAACAACGGCAGTCTTGTGGATTCACTGATTGGTGTGTGCCACAATTGCGGTGCAAAAAATTCTCCTGATGTAAATTTCTGCGGTTCATGCGGTGCAAAACTTATACACTGATTATTTATAATAATATTTTATATTGCTGAAACACCTATTGAAATTATGTTTCTTGGGTGTTTCGGCTTTTTTATTTAATATTAAATTTAAAAATAACTTTAAATTTAAGTTGAAATTATTTTGGAAACATGGTATAATGAATCAATATGACTTTTTTCAGAAAGGCTGTGATGTTAGGGTTGGAAAAAAAGCTGGCTCTGTACGGATATAATAATCTCACAAAAGCACTGAGCTTCAATATTTTTGATGTATGTTATGCTAAATCCGAACGTGAAAAACAGGATTATATTAAATATATAGATGAACAGTATAATTCAGAAAGACTTACTAAAATTTTATGCGATGTTACTGATATGATAGGTGCTACTGTACTTAATATTTCTAAACAGGACTATGAACCGCAGGGTGCTTCGGTAAATATACTTATAGCAGAGGGAAATGTTGCTCCGGAAAATATGGACTCATCGTGCAATCAAGGTGCTGCATTTTTGCAGCCACGAAAAAATGTGCATATGCATCTTGATAAAAGCCATATTACAGTGCATACATTCCCGGAAAGTCACCCGGATAATGAAATAACAACATTTCGTGTGGATATAGATGTTGCAACCTGCGGTGAGATCTCACCTCTTAAAACACTTGATTATCTTATCAGAAGTTTTGATTCGGATATTATCACTATAGATTATAGAGTCAGAGGCTTTACACGTGATGTAAGCGGAAAAAAATATTTTATTGATCATAAAATAACATCTATTCAGGATTATATAAGCCAAGATATTTTAAATAAATATGACGCTGTAGATATGAATATATATCAGTCAAATCTCTTTCATACAAGAATGCTTATTAAAGATATGCGGCTTCAGGATTATCTGTTTAAAACTGATGAGTACGAGCTAAGTCCAAAGGTACGACTTGATATAACAGACAGACTGCGTAGAGAAATGATTGAAATATTCAGCGGACGCAATATTTATGAGTTATAATAATTATAGATGAATTAAATTATAAATGAATTGTAAATAAGGAGGCAATTACGCTATGGGAAAAATTCTTACCCAGAGTGATGCACCACTCCTTGAGGCTATGAATGAGCATCGCCTAAATCGTGTTGTACGCTTTGATGTACCAGGTCATAAGGGCGGAAGAGGAAACAGAGAGCTTGCGGAATTTCTGGGTGAAAAATGTGTTAAAATGGATGTAAATTCCATGAAAAATCTTGATAACCTATGTCACCCGGTATCTGTTATACGTGAAGCTCAAGAGCTTGCAGCAGAAGCTTTTGGTGCAAAAAATGCATTCTTTATAGTAGGAGGTGCTACAAGTGCATCTCAGGCTATGATACTTACTGCCTGCAAATCGGGTGAAAAGCTTATTATGCCAAGAAATGTACACCGCAGTGCTATAAATGCACTTGTACTGAATGGTGCTGTACCTGTTTATGTAGATCCGGACGAAAACAAAGAGCTTGGAATTCCGCTTGGAATGTCTTATGAAGCTGTTGAAAAGGCTGTTTTGCAAAATCCGGATGCAAAAGCTATACTTGTGAATAATCCTACTTATTATGGAATATGTGCTGATATAAAAAGACTTACTGAACTTGCACACTCTCACGGCATGATGCTTCTTGCAGATGAAGCTCATGGCACACATTTCTATTTTGGTGAGAATTTGCCGATGTCGGCAATGAGTGCTGGTGCTGATATGGCATCGGTAAGCATTCACAAAACAGGCGGTTCACTTACGCAGAGTGCAATGCTGCTCTGCGGTGAAAATGTTAATGCCGACAGAGTAAGGCAGATAATAAATCTGACTCAAACTACAAGTGCATCATATCTTTTGATGGTATCACTCGATTTGGCAAGACGCAATCTTGCACTTAACGGCAGAGAAATGTTCCGTCAAACAGTTGAATTTACAAATTATGCAAGAGAAGAAATAAATCAGATAGGCGGATATTATGCCTATGGTCAGGATTGCTGTAACGGCAGTTCATTTTATGCATTTGATAAGACTAAACTTTCTATTCACACAAGAAATACGGGACTTGCCGGAATTGAAGTATATGACTTGCTCCGTGATGAATACGGCATACAGATAGAATTCGGTGATATTGGAAATATTCTTGCAATTGTTACAGCTGGTGACAGACTGCTTGAAATAGAACGTCTTATATCTGCACTGTCTGAAATAAAAAGACTATATGGAAAAGACCCTACTGGTATGCTTTCAAGCGAATACATAGCTCCTGATGTTGCACTTCCTCCGCAAAAGGCGTTTTATGCAGAACAAAAGGTTGTTCCCCTGCGTGAAAGTGCCGGTGATGTTTGCTGCGAATTTGTAATGTGCTATCCACCGGGTATTCCCATTCTTGCACCGGGAGAACGTATTACTGAGGATATAATAGATTATATATGCTATGCCAAGGAAAAAGGCTGTTCTCTTACAGGTCCGCAGGATATGAATATAGAAACACTGCACGTTATTAAGGAGGCATTGTAAAATGGATATATGGTACACGGAAAATCACACCGAAAATGTGCGTATGTCAATTCGTGTAGATAAACAGCTTGCATCAGTACAGAGCGATTTTCAGAGGATAGATGTTTTTGAATCAAATGAATTCGGCAGGATAATGACTCTTGATGGACTGCTTATGCTTACTGAAAAAGATGAATACGTTTATCATGAAATGATAACGCATATACCTATGGCTACAAATTTGGATATAAAAAATATTCTTGTTATTGGTGCCGGCGATGGCGGTACGGTAAGAGAACTTTGCAGATATGATACTATTGAACATATCGACATGGTTGAGATAGACTACAAAGTTGTAGAACTTGCAAGAGAGTATCTTCCATTTACGGCAAAAAGTCTTGATGACCCAAGGGTTCATATCCACTATCAAGATGGTTTGAGATTTGTAAGACGTGTTGAAGCAGGTACATATGACCTTATTATTGTAGATTCAACAGACCCTTTTGGTGTCGGCGAAGGTCTGTTTACTAAAGAATTTTACGGCAACTGCTATAAAGCACTCTCAAACGATGGTATTCTTGTAAATCAGCATGAAAGTACATTTTATGAATCATACAGAAATTCAATGAAAAGGGCTCATAATCGAATAAAGTCGCTCTTCCCTATTGCACTTGTGTATCAGGCACATATACCAACTTATCCGTCTGGTCACTGGCTGTTTGGATTTGCGTCTAAAAAATTCGATCCGAGAAGAGATTTACAGGATATGCGTTGGAATCGTCTTGGACTTAAAACAAAATATTATAATACGATACTTCATCAGGGCTGTTTTGCTATACCTAATAATGTACGCGACGCTTTGAGAGAATCTTAAAATAAATAACGAAAGGAATTATTAAAAATGGGAAAAGCTTTAATTATAGGTGCTGGAGGAGTTGCCGGCGTAGTTATTCACAAATGCTGTCAGAATAGTGAAGTGTTTGAGGAGATATGCATCGCAAGCCGTACTAAATCAAAATGTGACAAATTTAAGGTAGACCTTGAAGGAAAAACAAAGACAAAAATCACAACTGCTCAGGTAGATGCCAATAATGTAGACGAGCTTATTGCACTTATTGAAAATGAAAAGCCGGATATTGTTATCAATGTAGCACTTCCCTATCAGGATTTGACTATTATGGACGCTTGTCTTGCTACAAAGACTGATTACGTTGATACTGCAAATTATGAGCCGGAGGATACTGCTAAGTTTGAATACAAGTGGCAGTGGGCATATCGTGAAAAGTTTGAAAAAGCAGGAATCACTGCATTGCTCGGAAGTGGATTTGACCCGGGTGTAACAGGTGTATTCTGTGCATATGCTCAGAAACATTACTTTGATGAAATACATTATATAGATATTCTTGACTGCAACGGCGGTGACCATGGTTATCCTTTTGCTACAAATTTCAATCCTGAAATCAATATTCGTGAAGTTTCTGCAAAGGGCAGTTATATCGAAAACGGTCAGTGGGTAGAAACTGAACCTATGGAGATAAAGCGTGTTTATAACTTTGACCAGGTAGGCGAAAAGGATATGTATCTTCTTCACCACGAAGAACTGGAATCACTTGCACTGAATATCAACGGAATAAAGCGTATAAGATTCTTTATGACATTCGGTCAGAGCTATCTCACACACCTTAAATGCCTTGAAAATGTGGGAATGACTTCTATTGAGCCTATTATGTATGAAGGCAAGGAAATAGTTCCGCTTCAGTTCCTAAAGGCTGTGCTTCCTGACCCTGCGTCACTTGGTCCAAGAACTGTTGGCAAAACAAATATTGGCTGTATATTCCAAGGAATCAAGGACGGCAAAGAAAAGACCTATTATTTATACAATGTCTGTGACCATCAGGAATGTTACCGTGAAGTCGGCTCTCAGGCTGTTTCATATACAACAGGTGTTCCGGCTATGATCGGTGCTATGATGGTTATGACAGGAAAGTGGAAGAAACCGGGCGTTTATAATGTTGAAGAATTCGACCCGGATCCGTTTATGGACGCTCTGAACAAATGGGGATTGCCATGGACTGAAAACTTTGACCCTGTATTAGTCGACTAAGCTTATGATGCAAAAATCATGGGTTCGCATTGTGTTGCTCTCATTGCCGGCAATAGCTGTTATAGGATGTATTTTATTAAAAGATTTTGCGGTTTATATTGCCGATAATTTTATTCCATCGTGCGATTTTTATTCAAGCTTTGGATTATATTGTCCCGGCTGCGGACTTACAAGATGCATCTTATCTATTATGCATGGAAAGATTTGGCTTGCTTTTAGATGCAATGCATTTGCATTTTGTATGATTCTGGGATTGCTGATTTTATATATTGAAGCTATGCTTTTGTCATTCGGCAAGGATGTTCATATCCTGCCAAGAAAATCATGGTTTTATGTAGCATTTGCAGTCGCCTCTGCGGTTTATCTTATACTTCGCAATGTTGTTCCGATTCTTGCACCGCCTTATATTTTAAATTAAATTCTTAACTTTTTGTGCCTGTTTATGCTGATTTTAATACATAAACAGGCACGTTTTATTTTTTTATCTTTATTTTTTTTAAATTAAAGCAACTTTTTTTCAAAAAGCTCTTGCAATTTATTGTGATATGGTATATAATTAAGAAAATGCAGTTGAAATAATTGTGTATTTTAACATTATGATATTATAACTATACTAAAAGGTCAAAGGAGCAAACCACTATGAACAACTCAACTACAAAGAAAAATATAGCACTTGCAGGTCACGCCGGTTCGGGTAAGACTACTCTTTGTGAAGCACTGCTTTATAGAAACAGTGCGATTGAGCGTATGGGCAAGATCGCTGAGGAAAATACTGTTTCAGACTATACAGCTGAGGAAATGAAGAGAAAATCTTCTGTATATACATCAGTAGCATCTATGAGCCTGCAAAAGCTTGATGTAAATATTATCGACACGCCGGGTATGCTTGATTTTGCTGGTGAAATGGTTTCCGGCATATATGCAAGTGACTGTGTTATGATTACAGTTTCGGGAAAATCCGGCGTTAGAGTTGGTACTCACAAGGCGTATGACCAGGCTGTAAAAATGCAGAAGCCACGTATGTTTGTTGTAACTAAGCTTGATGATGAAAACGCAAATTTCTATAATGTATTCACAGAACTTAAGTCTGAATTCGGTTCTACTGTATGTCCGGTAATAGTTCCGGTAATCGCTGACCGCAAGGTAGTTTCATATGTAAACCTTATTGAAATGAAGGCATATAAATTCGATGAAAGAGGTAAGGCTATTGAAACAGATATGCCTACAGCTGAAGTTTCTGAAAAGATGAGCTATCGTATCGATGGTCTTATTGAAGCATTCTCTGAAGCTGTTGCAGAAACAGATGATGATTTGCTTGAGAAATTTTTCTCCGGCGAACCGCTTACTGAAAAGGAGCGTATTGACGGAATTCATAAGGGCGTATGTGAAGGAATCATCACACCGGTAGTATGTGCCTCTGCTCAAACTCTTGGCGGTGTAGAGCTACTTATGAGAGAGATGGATCTGCTCGTTCCGGAGGCAGAGGAAAATTTGATCACTGCTGACGCCGAGGAAATCTCCTGCACAAGCAGTGACCCTGCTCTTGTTTCTGTATTCAAGACAGCAGCCGACCCGTTTGTTGGCAAGATGTCATATATGAAAGTGCTTTCCGGAAGCATTAAAAGCGGCGACGAACTTGTAAACGCTGCTACAGGAAAGAGCGAAAAAATTGGAAAGCTCATGCAGCTTGTTGGCAAAAAGCAAAAGGAAATTCCGGTTGCTGTCAAAGGCGATATTGTTGCTGTTACTAAAATGAACGTAAGCACAGGCGATACTCTTTGTGATGCATCAAGAGTTGTTTCTTTGGAATCTCCGGAATATCCGATTCCAAGCTACAAGATGGCTGTTTCACCGGCTGCAAGAGGTGATGAAGCTAAAATCGCAGGAGCAATGCAGCGTTTGCTTGAGAGTGATATGACTTTAAGATATGAACAAGACCCTAATACTAAAGAAATGATTTTAAGCGGTTTGGGTGAACAGCATCTTTTAACTGTTGCATCTCAGCTTAAATTTGATTTCGGCGTTGAGATGGTGCTTAACGTTCCTAAGATTGCATATCGTGAAACTATACGCAAAAAGGTAAAAGTTCAGGGAAGATATAAAAAGCAGTCCGGCGGTCACGGTCAATTTGGTGACGTATGGATAGAATTTGAACCTTGCCTTTCTGATGAACTAATATTTGAGGAGAAAATATTCGGCGGTGCTGTTCCTAAGAATTTCTTCCCGGCAGTTGAAAAGGGATTGCAGGACAGTGTAAAGAAGGGCATTCTTGCCGGATTCCCTGTTGTAGGAATTAAAGCTATTCTGGTCGATGGTTCATATCATCCGGTAGATTCTTCTGAAATGTCATTTAAAACAGCAGCGTCACTTGCCTACAAAGAAGGCATGCGTTTGGCTGAACCTACACTTCTTGAACCTATCGGCACTTTGGAAGTATGCGTTCCAGACGACAACACCGGCGATATGATGGGCGAGCTTAACAAGAGAAGAGGAAGAGTTCTTGGAATGAATCCATCTGAAAAATATAAAGGCATGACTGATATTATGGCGGAAGTTCCTATGCGTGAGATGAGTGACTTTGCACTTCTTCTGCGTCAAATGACACAAGGCAGAGGCGAATTCACATTTAAGCCGGTACGTTACGAGCCACTGCCGCCAAACCTTATGTCAGATGTAATAGCATCATGTGCAGGCAGTGCTGAATAATCAAAAAATCTCTCTACTATATAAATAGATTCATTTGCATCAGAGCTGCTGTTATAGATGATCGGCGGCTCTGATGCGATGTTTTATAATAAATTAAAGATGATGTGTTAAAATCATTGCTTTCAGTGTATAATAATCACAATAATCATAATAATCGCAATAATTATATAATTTAACATTCTGTTTTTAAAGGCAGATTGGAGGTCAAAAAAGTATGCCTAAATATTCATGTTATGATAATAGGGAATTATCATGGCTAAAGTTTAATCATCGTGTTCTTGAGGAAGCAAGCGATAAGCGTGTGCCATTATGCGAACAACTCTCCTTCCTTTCTATATTTCAAAGCAATCTGGATGAATTTTACATGGTTCGTGTAGGGTCGCTGTTTGATTTGCCTGCTGATGAAAAAGAAAATAAAACATATATGACAAGCAAAGAACAGCTGAATGCTATATTCAAGGAATCAAGAATTCTTTTACATGAAAAAGATGTAATATACGCTAAACTTTGCAATAAGCTGAAAAAGAACGGCGTTGAGATAGTTGACTTTCATTCTATTTCAAAGGCTGAAGCTGACTATCTGGGAAGCTATTTCAAAGCAGAGATAGAACCTCTTTTGTCACCGCAGATTGTCGGAAAAAAACAGCCGTTCCCGTTTTTGCTGAATAAAGCTATATATGCAGTAGTCGTTCTTGAAAAGAAGGGGGAGAAAAAAGGCGGTGAAAAGCTTGGCATAGTTCCATGTACAAGCACCGTAATTCCGGAGCTTATATCACTTCCGGGAAATACTAAAAATACTCACAGGTTTATTCTTTCCGAAGAACTTATACTTCACTTCATGCCTGAAATATTCTCACACCATTCTATAAAAAGCAAGACTCTTATCAGAATTATAAGAAGTGCTGATATTGATACAGAAGAAGATGAAATGAACGAGGAAGAAGATTATCGCAAAGCTATGGAAAAACTCATTCGCAAACGCAGCCGTTTGCAGCCGGTTAAAATGGAGTTTTCTCGTCTTATGGACCCGGCGGTCATCTCTAAGCTTTGCGAATATCTTAAGCTTGATGAATCTCAGGTATTTCATTCCGAAGCACCGCTGAAGCTTTCGTTTATATCAAAGATTCGTGATGTATTAAGACATAATAAAGAACTTTTCTTCCAAAGACGTGTCCCGCAAAAACCAGCTGATATAGACCCATCAATGTCTATGATAGAACAGATTGAAAAAAAAGATAGGTTCTTATCATTCCCATATGAAAGCATAAAACCATTTTTAAATCTGCTAAGAGAAGCAAGCGTAAATCCGGATGTCGTTTCTATTAAAATGACGCTTTATCGTGTAGCTGCAAACAGCAAGGTGGTAGAATCACTTATAGAAGCAGCAGAAAATGGTAAAGATGTAGTAGTTCTTGTTGAGCTTAGAGCAAGATTTGATGAGGAAAACAACATTGAATGGTCAAGGCGGCTTGAGGACGCAGGCTGCCGTATTATATATGGTCTGGATAAGATGAAGGTTCACTCAAAGCTTTGCC
The DNA here is from genome assembly GCA_947566125.1 of uncultured Ruminococcus sp. GTDB lineage: Bacteria > Bacillota > Clostridia > Oscillospirales > Ruminococcaceae > Ruminococcus_C. The sequence continues at coordinate 118,212 of CANOIR010000001.1, forward strand.
TTATTACAAAGAAAAAGGATAATGAGATTTCCTATATTACCCAGATAGGTACGGGAAATTATAACGAAAAAACGTCTGAAATGTATACCGACTTTTCACTGATGACTGCACATGAAGGCATAGGTCTGGAAGCAACTCATGTATTTAATTCTCTTTGTCTTGGTCAGACTGTAAAGGAAACAAAGTATTTGCTTGTAGCTCCAAATTGTCTGCAAAATAAACTTATCGATATGATGAATGCTGAAATATCCAAGGCAAAAGCCGGTGAAAACGCATATATAGGCGTAAAGGTAAATTCTCTTACAGATAAGAAACTTATTAAGAAGCTCATAGAAGCATCGTGTGCCGGTGTAAAAGTAGATTTGCTTGTAAGAGGTATATCCTGTCTTATAGCAGGCGTACCAAACAAAACGCAGAATATTACCGTAAGAAGTATTGTCGGACGTTTTCTTGAACATCACAGAATATATATGTTCGGCAGCGGTGACGATGCGAAAGTGTATATTTCCTCTGCTGATTTTATGACCAGAAATACGCTCAAACGTGTTGAGATAGGCGTTCCTGTAATGGACAGCGGCATAAAAAAGCGAATTATGAATATATTCGACCTTATGATGCGTGATAATGTAAAGGCTCGCTTACAACATCCTGACGGCACGTATTATCATGCAGAGGTTCGTGGTGAGGAAGAAATCAATTCACAGGAACAACTCTATGCAGAAGCATATGAAAACGCTCCTAAAAAGTAATTTGAAATTTAAGAACTTGTTCTAAGATAAGTATAGGGCTGTTGCAGATGTTCGAAATGCAACAGCCTTTCTGCTGGCAAAAGCTCGTTATATAACATAACTATTAAGCAAATGAAGTGCTTTTTGCTTGGAATCTTTACTTATAACAGTGCTGTCACCTGAATAAGAATCAGAGCAAGAATCTGAGTATGGATATGAATATGTATCACTTTTTGCTGGAAAAGGAGGCTCGGCAAATGCAAGAGAGCTGTATTCTTCCGGAATGCTTTTTATAGTGTTTTGTATAATATTTTGCATGTTATTCTGCATACTATTCTGATTAGCACTTTGTAGTGAATTCACAGGCTTCTCACGTTGTTTCCATCTTAAAAGAGATTCACGCCAATCGGATATTTTCTCACCGCTCTTTGTATGCCAGCCATGTCGGCTATAGTAGCCGTAGAATTTATCTGCGTATTCAACAGCATTATGAGTTTCCGCAAATGCAAATACCTCTTCCCTTGTAGGTTCAAGTTTTTTCTTCTCTGCCTGCATTTCATAAAATTTATTCATGTTGTCTAGGCTGTTTTGAAGGCATTGTTTTACGCATTCTTTTCTGTATGCATCGTCTGTATAGCTGGTATTGTCAGTGCTGTCTGTATTGTAAATATTATTATTATTTATATTTTTAGTGCAGTCAGTGGTGTCAGTATAGTCAGTATTATTTTTTGAATATAAATTTTTATTTTGCCTAGTGCAGTCAGTGGTGTATGTGTTATTGTGCCTTGCCACGCAAAACGCAAAAAACTGACACGCAAAATACAATTTTGAATT
>CANOIR010000002.1 GCA_947566125.1 uncultured Ruminococcus sp.
CATCAACAACTAAGGCAACAACAACCACTACATCAACAACTAAGGCAACAACAACCACTACATCAACAACTAAGGCAACAACAACTACTACATCAACAACTGCTTCTATAGTAGGTCCTACTACCCCGACAACTACTTCAACTACAACTACATCGACTACTACAAAGCCTACAATGAGTATGACATCTTCTACTACTTCAACTACAAAAGATACAGGCGATGTTGTTGCCTCAACAACTACAACTGAAAGCACTACTACAAAGGAAATAACTACTACAAAAGAAACGACTACTACAACTACATCTACAACAGAAATCACCACCACCACTACTGATGAAACACAGCAAGTTCAAATTGCGAAGCGTGAAATTGCTGGCGGTAATATTACCGGTGCTGAAGTAATTGGTGCTTACCTTAAGGTAACTGCTGATGATTTAAGCGTAGTTGATTCATGGGTATCTGATGGTACATTCCATACTATTTCTGGTCTTAAGGAAGGCGTAACTTATACACTTTCTGAAACCGCACCTCCAAACGGATATTATTATGCAGCCTCTATTCAGTTCACTGTCCAGAATGGAGATGTATATATTGTAAACCGTGATGGAAGTCTTAGTCAGGTCTTTGATGGCGTTATCGTAATGTATGATGAAGTAATTCCAGAGATAACAGAAACAATCCCTACTGAAACAGTTCCTACGGAAACTATTCCAACAGAAACTATTCCTACGGAAACTGGAGAAACAAGTGACACAGTGGAAATCGAAGAAACAACAGAAGCAACAACAGAAGCAACAACAGAAATTGTAACATATGATATTGATATTAGTAAGCAGGATATTGCAGGCGGAGAACTTCCTGGTGCAATGCTCCAGATAAGTACAGCAAATGGTACTTTTGATCAGTGGATCTCAGATGGCACACCACATCGTATCTACGGACTCGTTGAAGGTGTCGTTTACACACTGACAGAAGTTCAGGCTCCTGAAAATTATTCTCTTGCTGAATCTATTGATTTCATAATTGAAAACGATCAGGTTTGTATTGTAACTAATGGACAATATATTCCAGTTGGAAGTTTGACGGTCGTTATGTATGACGAATATGCTCCTATAGTAACCACCACTACTACAACCACCACAACAACTACTACGACAACAACTACTACAGAAAACACTACAACAACAAGTGAAGAAACAACCACACCAATAGTTACTGACGCAACAGATAAGGTAACAACAACTACTACAAATAAGAACAATAATAATAACAACAATGGCAACAAAAACAACGGCGGTGGCGGCGGAAAGTATACAAATGTATCTACTTCTCCAAAGACACAGGATAATATTTCTGTTGCTGGAATATGCGGAACTGCAATTGTATTGGCTGTAATAGCAGATATGATTCGCAGAAAGAAAAAGTAAATCTTAAATGATCAAGTGATTATGCATGATTGTAATTTATCATGCTCAAGATCATTAAGGTATAATTAAAAGTACTGCGGCGATTCAAAATTTGCCGCAGTACTTTTTTTACTTATTTTACTTATATTTTTTACTTATATTTTTGATAATTATATATTAAGCTGATTGACTTGAAATATGAAAAATGATATAATAGATAAGGCATTTACAAAACCGTATAATGATAATGTTGTAAAAAATTTAAGTCAATTGGGGTGTGTACACAAATGAGTCAATTTAGAAAACAGCATATGTCTATAGCGTGGCACGATATAATCGAAAACGAAGATAATACGCCTGCTATAAATTCATCGCTTAAGGAGAAAGCAACTCTTGTTGGACGATTGGGACTTATGATGCTTTCAGTAGGTGCTGGTGCTTGGCGAGTAAGAGCTTCTATGAATAAGGCAGCAAGGGCGCTTAATATAACTTGTACTGCTGATATTGGACTTTTATCTATTGAATATACATGCATTGAGAATGGCGAAACATATACAAATGCATTGTCTTTGAGTAATACTGGTGTTAATACGGATAAATTAAATTATTTGGAAAAGTTTGCAGATGGATTTAATAAAAAAACTTCTAGATATTCAGTGGAGCATTTTCATAAAATACTTGATAAGATTCAAGATATGCCAGGAAATTATACAGCTTTTAAGCTTGGCCTTGCAGCCGCAGTTGCTTGCGGTGCATTTACATTTCTACTTGGCGGAGGTATTGTAGAAGTAATATGTGCATTCTTTGGTGCAGGAGCCGGAAATTTTATAAGAAAAAAACTTCTTGAAAAGCATATAACTTTATTTGCTAATGTCGCTGTCGGCGTGGCATCTGCTTGTTGTGTATATGTTTTGCTTATAAAATTAGCAGAAATAATATGGGGTATTTCAAATGTACATCAGGCTGGATATATATGCTCTATGCTTTTTGTAATTCCTGGATTCCCACTTATAACAGGTGGCATAGACCTTGCAAAGCTTGATTTGCGTTCGGGTTTAGAACGCACAACATATGCTCTTCTTATAATTATAGTGGCTACTCTTACTGGTTGGATAACAGCGACTATTTTTCAATTTCAGCCATCGGATTTTGAAGAAATTTGCTTGAATCCTATACTGATGTTTGTACTCAGACTTATATCAAGTTTTTGTGGTGTATACGGATTTTCACTTATGTTCAATAGCACAAAGAAAATGGCACTTACAGCTGGCGTCATTGGTATGATCGTAAATACACTACGTTTGGAACTTATAGATTTTACACCTATACCGGTTGCCGCTGCTGCATTTATAGGTTCATTATGTTCCGGCTTGCTTGCATCAGCTATTAAAAAATATGTAGGATTTCCAAGAATCACTCTTACAGTGCCATCTATAGTTATAATGGTACCTGGTATGTTTATGTATAAGGGAATATATTATATTGCTTTAAATGATATTCAAACAGGAGCACCTTGGCTTACAAAGGCACTTCTTATAGTAGTGGCTTTGCCGTTAGGACTTATATTTGCAAGAATACTGACAGATAATAACTTTAGAAAAAGCAGCTAATAGAATAAAAAGCAGTCTGAATCGTTTAATTGATCCAGGCTGCTTTGTTTTTTGATTGTTATCTTATTTACATATAAAAAAGGCTGTTACAACTAGAATCTCTGCAACAGCCTCATTTTTATTTGCGGTAATATTTAATTATATCTTAAATATCATTTCTTATAATATCTTCCAAAGTTTCTCTTTTGACAACAACACGTGATTCGCCGTCTTTAACAAATACAACAGCCGGTTTTAAAAGTCTATTGTAATTTGATGACATGGAGTAATTATAAGCACCGGTTGCACATACTGCTAAAATATCACCAGGTTCACAATCCTGAAGCGGCATATTTTCTCCAATAAGGTCACCACTTTCACAGCATTTACCTGCAATAGTAACAGTAGTGTCTTTAGGCTGAGATGCCTTATTTGCAACAACAGCATCATATTCAGATTGATATAATATATATCTTGGATTATCACACATACCACCGTCAATAGATACATATGTACGAATATTAGGTATAATTTTTTTACCACCTACAGTATAAAGTGTAATTCCGGCAGGTCCTGCGATAGAACGTCCCGGTTCAATTAAGATAAAAGGCAATGGCATATCATTTTCTTTGCAGAATTTATGCACTACAACAGATACAGATTCCATAAATGTTTCGTATGGAAGTGGATCGTCACTTTCTGTATATTGAATGCCAAATCCACCGCCAAGATTTAAGTCGCGTACAGTAACACCGAGTTCATCACGAATTTTTTTCATGAATGTAAGCATTACTTCAGCAGCTGCTTCAAATCCTTGTGTGTCAAGAATCTGAGAACCAATATGACAGTGAAGACCAACGAAATTAAGACTTTTACATTCTAATGCGAATTTTACAGCGTCGAATGCCTCACCGGTTTCCAGTGCAAAACCAAATTTGCTATCGATCTGACCTGTTCTTATAAAGTTATGTGTATGAGCATCAACACCAGGCTTTATTCTTAAAAGAACATTTGCTGTTTTGCCAGTTTCTTCACACAATTTATTGAGTGATTTCATTTCATAAATATTATCTGCTACAATACGTCCTACGCCATATTTAATAGCCATTTGTAATTCATCGATCGTTTTATTGTTTCCGTGTAAACAGATCTTATCTGCATCAGTTCCGGCTGCAATCGCAGTATACAGTTCACCGCCTGATACTACATCAACTCCTAAGCCTTCACTTGCAATAACACGATATATTTCTTTGCAAGCAAACACTTTGCTTGCATAGCATACAAGACCATTTCCATTGTAAAAACGATCGATGCTTTCTTTAAAACTGCGTGCATTGCTGCGAACAAGGTCTTCGTCCATAACATATAAAGGTGTGCCATATTTTTGGGCAAGTTCAGTAGTGTCAATTCCACCTATAGTAAGGTTACCTTTTTCATTAACATCAAGATTTTTTGATACAAACATAATTTATACTTCCTTTCAAATTATAATCAATATTTTTAATCAGAACTTTCAGCAATATCTTCAATAATACTGCGAATTTCTTCAATGCCTTCTCTAGTTATAGAAGAAAATTGGACAGAATGTATATCATCAAAGTATGGTATTTCTTCTTCAAACGCAGAAAGACGACGTTTTCTTTCGGTAGGCTTTAATTTATCAGCTTTTGTAAGAATTATTACAAACGGCATTTCACGTTCAATAAGATAATTTATCATATGTAAATCATCTTTGGATGGAGCATGACGCATATCAATTAACAGAAATATTAGTTTTATATTTCTGTTTGAATTGAGATACCCTTCAATAAGGTCTGCCCAGCGGTGCTTTTCTGTTTTAGCAACTTTTGCATATCCATATCCAGGCAAGTCCACTATTTTAATAGGATCAACATTATAGAAGTTTATAGTGGATGTTTTTCCCGGAACGGCACTTACACGAGCGAGTGACTTTCGATTCATTATTTTATTTATAAGTGTCGATTTTCCCACGTTGGAACGTCCTGCAAAAGCTATTTCAATGCAGTTGCATGGTGGGATTTGAGAGAATAATCCATATGACGCTTCGAATGATGCAAGATTAAAATTCATATAACCTCCTTATAAATAAGCCAAAGGCTTTGATGTATTTTTATCAGCAGGCGGTATAATAGACGCTGCATTATCATATTCATTTTCATTATATTCTGGCTGATATACAAGAGCATTTTTCAATACTGTATCAAGTGTTCTTGCTGGAATAAATTCAATATTATCTTTTACAATATCATCAACTTCATGTAAATCAGGAACATTTTTTTCAGGAATGATAACTGTTTTTATACCGCTTCTATAGGCTGCCATTGATTTTTCACGAAGTCCTCCTATAGGTAAAACTTTGCCATGTAAAGTAATTTCACCAGTCATAGCGACATCACTTCTAACGGGTATTCCTGACAATGCAGACACAATAGCTGTAACCATAGTAACGCCTGCCGATGGACCGTCTTTTGGAATAGCTCCTTCCGGTGCATGGATATGTATATCACGCTTTTCATAGAAATCAGGATTGATATTATATCTTTTAGCAATGCTTCTAACATAGCTTACAGCAATTTTTGCACTTTCTTTCATAACATCGCCGAGTGAACCAGTTATTTCTACAACACCTTTTCCGCTTAAATGAATAACTTCAAGTGGCATAAGAACTCCACCTACAGATGTCCATGCCAGTCCATTTACAAGACCGATAGTATTTTCAGTTGCCTGTTCATCTTGCAGGAATTTTCTTGGACCAAGATAACTTTCAATATTTTTGGAAGTAAATATTACCTTTTTCTGTTCTTCTGAAACAATAGCTTTAGCAGCTTTTCGGCAGAGTGATGCAATATATCTTTCAAGTTCACGTACGCCGGATTCCTTTGTATAGCAATCTATAAGATCATATATAGCACTGTCTTGAATTTTCATTTGAGAATTTTTCAATCCGTGCTTTTTAACTTGTTTTGAAATCAAATGTTCTTTTGCAATATGAAACTTTTCTTCTCGTGTATAACTTCCCAGTTCAATGATTTCCATTCTGTCAAGTAATGGTGCAGGGATCGTATCAAGCGTGTTGGCAGTAGCAACAAATAATACCTGACTTAAATCAAAAGGAACTTCTACATAGTGGTCACGAAATGTTTTATTTTGTTCGCTATCAAGAACTTCCAGCATTGCAGCAGATGGATCACCCTTGAAATCACTGCTCATTTTGTCTATTTCATCAAGCAAAATGAGAGGATTATTTGTACCCGCACGTGTAAGTGCGTCTATAATTCTACCAGGCATTGCACCGATATATGTCTTTCTATGACCCCGTATATCAGATTCATCACGAACTCCACCCAGTGATATTCTTTCATATTTTCTACCAAGTGCTTTGGCAATAGAACGTCCTATGGAAGTTTTTCCCACACCAGGAGGTCCTACAAGACATAAAATCTGTCCGGTAACATCAGGCATTAGAGAGTGAACTGAAATACTTTCAAGCACACGTTCTTTTACTTTCTGCATACCATAATGATCTTTATTAAGCACATTGCGTGATTTTTCAATATTTGCTTTTGATTTAGAAGAATTATTCCACGGTAAATCTAAAACAACATCAAGATAACTGCGTATTACAAATGATTCCTGAGATGCAGGCGGCAGTTTGCTAAGACGTTCAGCTTCTTTATAAAGCTTATCCGTGTCAACTTCGGAAAGATTAAGTTCTTGAATCTTTTTCATATATTCAAAAACTTCTTCTTGTTCATCTTCTTCGCCAAGTTGACTTGCAATAGCTCTCATCTGTTCACGAAGATAATATTCACGCTGTCCCTTATCCATATTTTCTTTGGTAAGTTCCTGGATTTCATGCTCAAGCGTAAGCACTTCAGTTTCTTTTATCAAAAATGAATATAGAAGATTTAATCTTTTAAGAATATTGTTTTCTTCAAGAAGCTTTTGTTTATCGTAAAAGTCAATGCCTATGTTAAATATAATACTATTGAAAAGTTTATATGGGTCATCTTGGCACATAACAGCGACTATAAGTTCTTTCGGCATACGTGGAAAGAGCTGGCTGTATTGGTCAAATTGTTTTTTTATTGCACGCATTACAGCATCTATTTCAACCTGGTCAATTTTTGAACGTGTAGAATATTGTAAAGGCAGTACATCAGCTGAAATGTAATTTGTTCCTATGTTAAGTGTTTCAAGTTTAGCTTTTTGAACTCCTTCAACAAGAATTCGCAGTATCCCCTCTTGAGTTGTCAGTATCTGACGAACTTTAGCAATTACTCCATAGCGATAAAGATCTTTCATCTCCGGTTCTTCTATAAAAACATCTTTTTGAGCTGTAAGAAATATCTTTTTGTCTGATTCATAAGCTGCTTTAATAGCGTTGATAGATTTTTCCCTTGCGACATCAAAGTGCATTACCATTTCGGGAAATATAACCAAACCTCGCATTGCGACTAAAGGCAGCCGGCATATGTCTTTTTCATTTATACTCATTGTTCTATTCCCTTCCGCACCACAAAGTAGCTGTATATTACAGTAGGTGCAATTTCAAAATCTCGTCAATTAACTCTTGTTTATTATAATAAAAATATTATACTATAAAACGACTTCTTTTTCAAGTGGGAATTATAAATATTTATAAATGGAATATAAGAACCCGTATCTATAGAATAATTTATATATCTTTTTTGGAGATTTTTTTAAATTAACGCATATCTTCCCTATGAACACAGATTCTAACTTGACAAACATTAATAAAACGTGTACAATAATAAATAAGTTTTAGTTATTATATAAAGGAGAGAATATAGCATGATAAAAGGCATTTTATTTGACATGGATGGACTTCTTCTTGATACAGAAAAGTATTATTTCGTGTGTTGGATCAAAAGTGCTGAAGAATTTGGTTTTTCTATGAAACCACATCATGCACTTGCCGTACGCAGTCTTTCTTCAAAATATGCCGAGCCTTATTTGAAAAAATCACTTGGTGAAGATTTTGATTATTATTCAGTACGTGCAAAACGCAGAGAGCTTGTTTATAATGCAATGCAGACATATGGGATAAAACTTAAGCCGGGTGTAAATGAGCTTTTAAAATATTGCAAAGAAAATGATATAATTACGGCTGTTGCAACAGCTACAACTACTGAAAATGCAAAAAAATATCTTGAAAAAGTAGGTGTCGCAGATATGTTTTCTAAAATAGTAGGCGGTGATTCAATAGAAAATGGCAAACCTGCACCTGATATATATTTAAAAGCAGCACGGGAGTTGGGACTTGAAACTGAAAGCTGCATTGCACTGGAGGATTCACCAAATGGAATTATTGCAGCATTTTCAGCAGGTTGTAAACCTATTATGATTCCTGATCTTACAGAACCTACAGAAGAATTAAAGCCTTTGCTTTATGATTGTTTGCCTACCCTTTTTAATGTAATTGATATATTAAAGAGAGAGAAAGGAGAATAGAATGGCATCGAAATCTGTTTCAAAATATTTTGATATTCCAAAGTTTTATTATTTTGAATCGAAAAATGATTTTAGCGGCAGCAAAGATCAAACTTTTAATTACAAAATTATTTCAGGTGATAAGTTGAAAATTAAAATATGGCATGGCTGGATTTGTTCTGAAAAGGCAGAAATAGAAGATGAAAAGGAATTTCCGTTTGATCAGAATGGATTTGAGGATATGATCAAATGGTTAGATGAACAATATGAAATGAATTTAAAAAAGTAAAGTTAATATTATTAATTAGTGGCAAATATTACTGTTTGTCACTAATTTTTTTAATAAATATAAAAAGCGTAAAATAATGCTTGACACATAATACTATGTATGATATAGTATTATACGAAAGGAGGGATTGCGTGGATGTTCAGTTAAAACGTGGCCTTTTGGATATCAGTGTTCTTGCAGCTATAAAAAACGAGGATTCATATGGGTATCGTATAGTAAAAGATTTAAAACCATATATTGAAATATCTGAATCCACTTTATACCCTATTTTAAGACGGCTTGAATCAAATAATCTTCTATCGGTTCGTTCAGTTGAACACAATGGAAGATTAAGAAAATATTATCATATAACACCTGCCGGTCTTAAACGTATAGAGGAATTTAAAGAAGAATGGAAAGAAATAGTTTCAATATATAAATTTATTGTCAGAGAGGATTGATGTAATGAATAAGCAGGAATTTCTTGAAAAAATTCGCAATCAACTTGCGGGATTGTCTGAGGATGATATAAAAAAATCTATTGATTATTATACAGAAATGATTGAAGACAGAATGGAAGAAGGACTTACCGAGGAAGAAGCAGTTAAGGTAATGGGTAGACCAGAAGAAGTCGCATCGCAAATACTTATGGATACGCCTTTTTCAAAACTTGTTAAAGTGAAAGTAAAACCTAAAAAATCTTTATCGATATTGTCAATAATTCTAATCATTTTAGGTTCTCCGGTATGGCTGCCTCTTGTTGTTGCACTTTTTGTTATTATATTATCTGTATATATTGTGTTATGGTCAGTTGTTTTAGTGTTTTATTCTGTTGACCTTTCTCTTGCAGTTGGTGGTATTTCAGGTTTACTTGCAAGTGTGATGGTTATGTTTAATATAGATATATTATGCGGTGTATTTACGTTAGGAGTTGCTATAACCTGTGCAGGCTTATCTGTACTTTTATTTTTGGGTTCAAATCAAGTAGTAAAAGGAATATTGTTTTTAAGCAGAAAAATTGCATTAAGCATTAAATCTTATTTTGTAAAAAGGAGAAATTGTGATGAATAAAACTAAAAAAACATGTTTGATAGCATCAGCAATTACTGTTGCAGTGGGTATATGCATTTCTATATTTGTTTGTATAATTACTAATTTTAATCCATATAAAAATGCTGAAGTTAAATTTGATGAAAAAGTGCATTTAATAGATGAGAAATTTGAAAACATTAAGATAGATGATAATATGTGTAATGTTTTTATAATACCATCTGAAGATGAAGAATGTAAAGTTGTTTGTCATGATGAAGAAAAACGCTATCATACAGTAGAAGTTGTAAATAATACTCTTACAATAGATTCGGTCGATTCAAGAAAATGGTACGAAGAATTTTATTTTGGATTTACATTCAGTTGGAATGATTTTATAAGTCTGAGTATTTATCTTCCAGAGAAAGAATATAAAGAACTCTATATAGACACATTTAGTGGGGATGTTGATATTGCAGATTCATTTACATTTATAAATGGCGAAATAGATTCTACAAGTGGAGATATAAAATGCAATGCTAAATTTAAAGGTGATGTTAAATTCGATTCAACGAGTGGAGATATAGATCTTTCAGATATAAGTGCAAATAATATTTCAGCGAATTCAACAAGTGGAGATGTAAACATTTTAGGTATAAGTGCAGATAATATTTCTGTCAATACAACAAGTGGAGAAGTAGAAATATCATCTGCAAATGCAAAAGATAAATTATATGCCGATTCAACAAGCGGAGATGTGAATATTTTAGATTCAAAAGCTTATGATATTTTTGCAGAAAGCACTAGTGGAGATATAAATATGAGAAATACTGTATCACTGGGCAATTTAAAAATAGAAAGTACAAGCGGTGATATAGAATTTTACAGATGCGATGGAAAATTAATTGATTTGAACTCTGTAAGCGGAGATATTGAAGGTTCATTCCTCACAGAAAAATTATTCATAACTGATACAACGAGTGGAGATATAAGTGTTCCAAATTGTATATCTGATGAACAATGTAAAATTACTACAACAAGTGGTGATATTGAAGTAACTATTTTTAAATAGTAAAAAATAGTTATTAATTTCATTGACATAAAATGTAAAATGTTGTATAATAAAACGGTATATCGTATTATACTATATTATTTTTATGAGGAGATGGAATTATGAATGGTCAAAAGGTTGGATTTTCCAACAAACTCGGTTTCATACTTGCGGCAGCAGGTTCAGCGGTAGGATTGGGTAATATATGGAGGTTCCCCTATCTTGCAGCACAATATGGCGGTGGAATATTTCTGCTTGTATATTTAATTTTAGCAGTAACATTTGGTTTTGCACTTATGATTACAGAAGTGGCTATTGGCAGAAAAACCGGTATGAGTGCGATAAAAGCATTTAGTGTACTTAATAAAAAGTTTTCATTTATCGGTGTACTCGCAGCTATGGTCCCTATTATCATTTTTCCATATTATTGTGTAATAGGCGGCTGGGTAATAAAATATGGTACTGTATTTATAACAGGTCAAGGTGCAGCAGCAGCATCTGATGGATATTTTGGAGAATTTATAAGTACTACTATATCTCCTTTGTTATTTACAGCAATCTTTATTTTCCTTACATCAGTAGTAGTATTATTAGGCGTACAAAAAGGAATTGAAAAAATCAGCAAAATCCTTATGCCGATATTATTATTGCTCACTATTATTATTGCTGTTTATGGTCTTACTCTTGACGGTGCAATAGACGGACTTATTTATTATGTAAAACCTAATTTTAGTGCGTTTTCACTTAAAACTCTTGTTGCAGCTATGGGACAGCTCTTTTATTCTATGTCGCTTGCTATGGGCATTATGATAACATATGGTTCTTATATGCAAAGAAAAGATAATCTTGAAAGCTCTGTTCGCAGCATTGAAGTATTTGATACAGTAATTGCATTTTTGGCTGGTCTTATGATCATACCGGCAGTATTTGCATTTTCAGGTGGAGATGAAAGCAAGCTTGATCAAGGTCCTGGACTTATGTTTGTAACACTTCCAAAAGTATTTAATTCTATGGCTGGCGGAAATATTATTGGTGTTATATTTTTTGTACTTGTATTTTTTGCAGCACTCACATCATCTATTTCACTTATGGAAACTATAGTGTCTATTATTATGGACAAGTTTAAAATCAAACGAAGCATTGTGTGTTTGATCGTAATGCTTTTGTCAATGCTCATTGCTATTCCATCATCTCTTGGAAACGGCGTTTGGTCTAATATTCTTATTTTAGGTAAAGATTTCCTAAGTTTCTTTGATTTCCTCAGCAATAACATTATGATGCCTATTGTTGCTTTCCTTACTTGTATATTTGTAGGCTTTATAATTAAAACAAAGACTATTGAAGATGAAGTAGAATTGTCAGGAAAGTTTAAAGCTAAGAAAATGTATCGTATTATGATTCGTTATATATGCCCTGTTTTCCTTTTGATAATCTTTATATCATCTGTTGTTGGTTACGTTTAAAAATACAAACAGCTTCTCATTTCTATTAGTCGAAATGAGAAGCTGTTTTATTTATTGCAATTTAATACTGATCTGATATAATATCTTTTATAACTTCGCCAGCAATAATTAAACCGGCAACAGGAGGTACAAATGAATTGCTTGCTGGTGTAGAACGTCTGCCAATAATTTTTTCATCAGATTCAGATTTATGTGTTATTGGCAGTTCTTCGGAATATACAACTTTGAGCTTTTTGACGCCAAGTTTTTTTAGCTCATGACGCATAACTTTTGCAAGCGGACACACAGATGTTTTATAAATATCTGCTACTTGAAATTTTGTAGGATCCATTTTATTACCAGTACCCATTGAACTTATTATAGGAATTCCAAATTCTTGTGACTGCATAACAAGATTTATTTTTCCTGTAACAGTATCGATGGCATCTACTACATAATCAAACTTTGAAAAGTCAAAAGCACTGGAAGTTTCTGAATTATAGAAAATATCATAAGTAAAAACTTTGCACTCAGGGTTTATAGAAAGAATACGTTCCTTTGCTGCAGCAGTCTTTTGCATTCCTATGGTTTCATGTGTTGCAATTATTTGTCTGTTTATATTTGTAAGCGAAACAGTATCATTATCGATCAAATGAATATTTCCAACGCCACTTCTTGCAAGAGCCTCTACTGTATATCCGCCAACTCCCCCAATGCCAAAAACAGCAACGCATGATTTTTTTAGTTTTTCTATTGCTTCTTTTCCAATAAGCATTTCTGTTCTGGAAAACCATTCAGTCATTATTATTCACCTCTTTTATAGTTGTCAAGAAAATGCGTAAAATCCTTGCCTTTGTGATATGAGATTATAGTATCAAGATTGATATTCTCTACGCTTCTGAAAATGTTAATGTCAATATTTGGATTGATATTTCGGAAATAAGCAATAAGTTTTTTCATTTCCTGACGCTTTGAATTGCTTGCACCATTTTCATATGTGGTATAGTTTTCGGTAAATCTACATGCACATTGAATAAATTCAAGATCATTACATGCCTGCCAAGCAAGAACATCTGCTTCTTTTACCATATAAAGCGGACGTATAAGCTCCATGCCTTCAAAATTTGAACTGTGAAGTTTTGGCATCATAGTTTGAACCTGAGCACCATAAAGCATCCCCATTAGAATCGTTTCA
The DNA here is from genome assembly GCA_947566125.1 of uncultured Ruminococcus sp. Taxonomy (GTDB): domain Bacteria; phylum Bacillota; class Clostridia; order Oscillospirales; family Ruminococcaceae; genus Ruminococcus_C. The sequence continues at coordinate 13,456 of CANOIR010000002.1, forward strand.
ATTACATCATCAAAATGATGACCAAGAGCGATTTTGTTGCAGCCCATATCTTTTGCGTTGCTGTATAAATATCCCCTTCTCATGCGTGCACAAAGATAACATGGACTATCTTTTATATCTGAAACAGCATTAAAAATATTGCTTTCAAAAATTTCTATAGGTATACCCAATGTTTCAGCATTTTCTTCTATTTTCTGTCTGTTTCGTGGATTATATCCTGGATCCATTACAAGATATTTAGCTTCAAATGGTATTTCACTGTATCTTTGAAGTCTCTGAATGCATTTTGCCATAAGCATAGAATCCTTGCCGCCTGATATACAAACGGCTATTTTGTCTCCTTCTTCTATAAGATCATATTCTTTTATGCTCATAATAAAACGATTCCAAATGGTCTTTTTAAATTTTTTACAAATAGTATTTTCTATTTCATGTCCTCTATCCATATGTAATTTCCTTTACTTTAATATATAATTATTATATCACAAAAAAAGATTTGAATCAATAGAAGTGTTGACAATAAATGTTATGCATGGTAAAATTATAAATAACAATTATAAACAGTAAATAAAATTGATAGGAGTGATGTCATATTAAAACGCTTATTATAAATGGTTCGCCAAGAAAACATGGGGATACATCAGCACTTGTTGAATATTTAAAAGAACATCTTTTAGGTGAAATAAATGAAGTCCGAACATATGAAAGTAATATTTCGCCATGCATTGACTGTCGTGTATGCCGTATAAATCAAGGCTGTTCTATTGAAGATGAAATGCAAAACTTATATGATTATCTTGAAGAATGTGATAATGTTGTTATCGCTTCCCCATTATATTTTACAGAACTTACAGGTACACTTTTAAATGTAGGAAGCCGATTGCAAACGTATTTTTCTGCACACTATTTCCGAAAGGAAGAACCACTTCTTTCAAGAAAAAAAGGAGTTGTTATTATTACCGGAGGTGGAAACGGCGACTGCAATAACGCCTATAAAACTGCCAAATGTCTTTTTAAAAATATGAATGTACAAGATATATTTCCGGTGATTTTTTGTGGAAATACGGACTTTAAACCTGCTAAGGAAAACAAAAATGTGCTTAAGGATATAAGACGTGCAGCAGAATTTTTAAGCAATCCATAATATTATAGAAATATCAAAATGTATAAATCTTATATTGATAGTATTGGTAGACGGCAAAAAATACTTCGAATTATTATAAAAAAATTCTTTACAATTGAATTTAAATGTGTTATAATGGATTGATAAAAAATTTATGGAGGTATGAATAATGAAAAAAGTTAGAATCGGTATCGCTGGATATGGAAATCTTGGACGTGGTGTTGAACTCGCCATAAAGCAAAACGATGATATGGAGCTTGTAGGCGTATTTACAAGACGTGCACCAGAAACAGTAAAGCTTATGACAGAAGGCGTTACTGTTTACAATATTGATTCTGCAAAGGATATGCAGGATAAAATTGATATTATGATTATTTGTGGCGGTAGTGCTACTGACCTTCCAAAGCAGACTCCAGAATTAGCTGAATATTTCAATGTTATTGACAGCTTTGATACACACGCAAAGATTCCGGAACATTTTCAGAATGTAGATAAGGTTTGTAAGGAAAATAATCATATCGCCCTGATTTCAGCTGGTTGGGATCCAGGTATGTTTTCACTTAATCGCCTTTATGCAGAATCTATTCTTTCAAATGGTAAGACATATACATTTTGGGGTAAAGGTGTAAGCCAGGGTCATTCTGATGCTATTAGAAGAGTTGATGGTGTAAAGAAGGGTATTCAGTATACTTGTCCTGTTGAAGCTGCTATGGACGCAGTAAGAAGTGGTAGTCAGCCTGAACTTACTACACGTGAAAAGCATAAGAGAGTTTGTTATGTTGTTGCAGAAGAAGGTGCAGATAAAGAAAAAATTACTGACACTATTAAAAATATGAAAAATTACTTTGATGAATATGATACAACTGTAAACTTTATCAGCGAAGAAGGCTTTGATGCTGAACATAATAAAATGCCTCATGGCGGATTCGTTATGAGAAGCGGTAAAACAGGTGACGGAGAAAATACACATCAGATGATTGAGTATTCTTTAAAACTTGAATCTAATCCTGAATTTACCGCAAGTGTATTGATAGCTTATGCAAGAGCACTTTCACGTATGAGATCAGAAGGTTCTATAGGATGTAAAACAGTTTTTGATATTGCCCCTGCATATCTTTCAAAGCTCAGCGGAGAGGAATTGCGTGCTACAATGCTGTAATTTATTTTTTTAAATTTATATAGTCCCTTGATTATGTTCAAGGGACTGTTCTGTGTGTATATGATATACATATAGTTTTATAAAAATAAAATTATTAAGCAGACGCTTTTAAAAACATTAAAAAATATGATTTATATTGTTTTTTTGTAATTATGTGTTGCAAAAAAAGTTTTTTTATGTTATTATATAAAGAAGGGAAAATGCCGGAGTTATAAACGGCAAATAAGCAATCGTGCAATTGTAATGCACGGGTTTGGAGAATATTATGCCTAAAAGACAAGATATTAACAAAATTATGATTATTGGATCCGGCCCGATTATTATCGGCCAGGCTTGCGAATTCGACTATTCGGGTACACAGGCGTGTAAGGCACTGCGTCAACTCGGATATGAAATCGTATTGGTTAATTCTAATCCGGCCACTATCATGACAGATGCTGATGTTGCTGACATCACATATATTGAGCCACTTAATCTAAACAGACTAACTCAAATTATTGAAAAAGAACGTCCAGATGCATTGCTGCCTAATTTGGGCGGACAGTCGGGACTTAACCTTTGTTCTGAACTTTCAGAAGCAGGTGTTCTTGAAAAATACAATGTAAAAGTAATTGGTGTACAGGTCGATGCGATTGAAAGAGGCGAAGACCGTATTGAATTCAAGCATACAATGAATAAGCTTGGAATTGAAATGGCTCGAAGCGAAGTTGCTTATTCTGTAGAAGAGGCTATGGCTATCGCAGATAAGCTTAAGTATCCAGTTGTGCTGCGTCCTGCATATACAATGGGCGGTGCCGGTGGCGGACTCGTTTATAATGTTGATGAACTTAAAGTAGTATGTGAAAGAGGACTTCAGGCAAGCCTTGTAGGACAGGTTCTTGTTGAAGAATGTATCAGTGGTTGGGAAGAACTTGAACTTGAAGTTGTACGTGATTCTGAAAATAATATTATTACAGTATGCTTTATAGAAAATATCGACCCAATTGGAGTTCATACAGGTGACTCCTTCTGTTCAGCTCCTATGCTCACTATTTCCGAAGATGTTCAGAAAAAACTTCAGGAACAGTCTTATAAAATTGTTGAAGCTATTGAGGTTATCGGCGGCTGTAATTGTCAGTTTGCACACGACCCTGAATCTGGCAGAATAGTAGTAATTGAAATCAATCCACGAACATCACGTTCATCAGCTCTTGCATCAAAAGCAACTGGTTTCCCTATTGCTTTTGTATCTGCACTGCTTGCATGTGGTCTTACTTTAAAAGATATTACTTGTAGTAAATACGGTACTCTTGACAAATATGTTCCTGATGGCGATTATGTTGTAATTAAATTTGCTCGCTGGGCATTTGAAAAATTCAAGGGCTCTGAAGATAAATTAGGCACACAAATGAGAGCCGTAGGCGAAGTAATGAGCATTGGCAAAACTTATAAGGAAGCTTTCCAAAAAGCTATTCGTAGTCTTGAAACAGGCAGATATGGTTTAGGATTTGCTAAGAATTTCAATTCACTTTCCAAGGAAGAATTGCTTGCAAAGCTTCGTTATCCATCAAGTGAACGTCAGTTCATTATATATGAAGCTCTTCGTAAAGGTGCTACTATTGATGAAATATATGAAATTACAAAAATCAAGCACTGGTTCTTACAGCAAATGAAGGAAATCCTTGATGAAGAAGAATCTCTTATTGCAATTAAGGGCAATGTTCCAGAAAAGGATGTTCTTCGTCGGGCAAAGCTTGATGGTTTCAGTGACCGTTATTTAAGCCAGATTCTTGAAGTTCCTGAAGAAAATATCAGAAACGCAAGATATGAATATGGAATCCGTGAAGCATGGGAAGGTGTACATGTAAGCGGTACACAAAATGCTTCTTATTATTATTCCACTTATCATCTGGATAAGGATAATAGTCCTTCATCTGATAAAAAGAAAATTATGATTCTTGGCGGTGGTCCTAATAGAATAGGTCAAGGTATTGAATTTGACTATTGTTGCGTTCATGCAGCACTTGCTCTTAAGAAAATGGGTTTTGAATCAATCATTGTAAACTGCAATCCTGAAACAGTTTCAACTGATTATGATACTTCTGATAAGCTTTATTTTGAACCTCTTACGCTTGAAGATGTATTGAGTATTCATGAAAAAGAAAAGCCAATTGGTGTTATAGCTCAATTTGGTGGTCAGACACCGCTTAACCTTGCAGCTGATCTTAAGAAGAATGGTGTAAATATTCTCGGTACAACTCCTGAAACAATTGACCTTGCAGAAGACAGAGATCATTTCCGTGCAATGATGGACAGACTTGGAATCCCTATGCCAGAATCAGGCATGGCTGTAAATGTTGATGAAGCACTTGAAATTGCAAATAAGATAGGTTATCCTGTAATGGTGCGTCCGTCATATGTTTTGGGCGGCAGAGGAATGGAAATTGTTCATGATGATGAAATGATGCGTGTTTATATGGCTGCTGCTGTAGGTGTAACACCTGATCGTCCTATTCTTATTGACCGTTTCTTAAATCATGCTACAGAGTGTGAAGCAGATGCTATTTCTGATGGTACACATTGTTTTGTACCAACTGTTATGGAGCATATCGAGCTTGCAGGAGTACATTCTGGTGACTCTGCTTGTATTCTTCCAGCAAAAAATCTTTCAGACAAGATGATTGCTACAATTAAGGAGTATACAAAGAAGATTGCTGTTGAAATGAATGTTCGTGGTCTTATGAATATGCAGTATGCTATTGAAGGTGATACAGTATATGTTCTGGAAGCAAATCCTAGAGCATCAAGAACTGTTCCACTTGTTTCAAAGGTATGCGATATAAATATGGTAAAGCTTGCTACAGAAATTATGACTTCAGAATTTACAGGTAATCCCTCTCCTGTTGAAGGACTTACTGATAAAGAAATAAAGCATTATGGTGTTAAGGAAGCTGTATTCCCATTCAATATGTTCCAAGAAGTAGACCCTGTCCTTGGACCTGAAATGCGTTCTACCGGTGAAGTACTTGGTATGTCAGATTCATTTGGTGAAGCATATTATAAGGCTCAAGAAGCAACTCAAATAAAACTTCCTACAGAAGGAACAGTTCTTCTTAGTGTTTGTAATCGTGATAAATCTGAACTTATTGAAATTGCAACTGCTTTCAATGATCTTGGATTTAAGATTATCGCAACAAATGGATGTTATAAAATGATTACTGAAGCTGGCATTCTAGCAGAAAGAATTTTCAAGGTTTACGAAGGTCGCCCTAATATTCCAGATCAAATTGCAAACCATGAAATTCAGCTGATTATCAATACACCAGCCGGCAAGAGCAGTGCACATGATGACAGCTATATTCGCAAAGCTGCTATTAAGCATAAGATCCCTTATATCACAACAATGGCTGCTGCTAAGGCAAGTGCCGAAGGCATCCGTGCTCTTAAAGAAAAGACTCAGTTTGGTGTAAAATCACTCCAAGCTTATCACGCTGACATAAAGTAATTTTATAAAATCTAAAATATTATAAAACAAGACCATTTACTGAAGATTGCAAAAAATCGCAGTAAATGGTCTTGTTGCTTAATTTATAAAGCCCACAAGCATTTTTGTACTTGTAGGCTTTTTGATAAGTTTTAATATCTGTTTCAAGCTTTTGGCTCAATGTTTTTTTCGTGGCAAATTGATGAGTTAGGGCAGCCACTGCATTTACAGCCGCATGATGACTTACCTTTTTTCTTGTCATTGTGCAGCGTAAATATAATGAGAACAACAACTATTAAAACGATAAATCCAACAATTATAGTAGACATTATTATCACTTCACTTTCGATTAAATCTTCTCTTTCTTTAAGACTTTATCAGCTTTATTAGGTCTTATTAACATATAAATCATAAATATCAAAACAGCTACGGCAAATGTCAATCCTATAATATTCGCACTTCCTATAAATAACATGCCAAATTGATAAATTATAAATGAAATTGCATATGCAAATACGCATTGATATAAAATCGCAAATGCAGTCCACTTTGCACTATTCATTTCACGTTTGATAGCACCCATAGCTGCAAAACAAGGAGCACACAAAAGATTGAAAATTAAGAATGAATAACCTGATAATGCAGTAAATGTAGCTGACATATTACTCCAAATCTCATCACCGTTCTCTGATATTTCACCCGCAGCATGGAACAATGTACCAAATGTAGCAACAACATTTTCTTTTGCTATAAGACCTGTAATAGTTGCAACAGCCGCTTTCCAATCTCCCCAGCCAAGTGGTATAAAAATCGGTGCAATTATATTACCTATTTTTGCAAGTATAGAATTATCAAGATCTTCTACCGTTCCAAATGAACCATTTTCAATGCCAAAGCTCTGCAAGAACCAAAGTGCTATTGCAGAAATAAGAATTACAGTACCTGCCTTTTTAATAAATGACCATCCACGCTCCCACATTGAACGAAGGACATTAACTACAGTAGGAAGATGATATGCAGGAAGTTCCATTACAAATGGTGCGGGATCTCCTACAAATATTTTTGTTTTCTTAAGAATAATACCTGAAATAATTATAGCAGCAACACCAATGAAATATGCAGATGTTGCAACCCAGCCGGCATTTCCAAACAATGCTCCGGCAATAAGTCCGATAATAGGCAGTTTAGCACCACACGGAATAAATGTAGTAGTCATAATCGTCATTCTACGGTCACGTTCATTTTCAATAGTTCTGCTTGCCATAATTCCGGGAACGCCACAACCTGTACCTATAAGCATAGGAATAAATGATTTTCCTGACAAACCAAATTTTCTGAATACTCTATCCATAACGAATGCTATTCTTGCCATATAGCCACAAGATTCCAAAAAAGCAAGGAAAATAAACAATACAAGCAACTGTGGAACAAAACCAAGTACTGAACCTACACCTCCGATAATGCCATTAACAACAAGACCTGTAAGCCAATCAGCACATCCGATATTTTCAAGACCGCTTTGTACATTAGGAAGTATCCATTCACCAAAGAGTGTATCATTTGTCCAGTCTGTAAGGAAACTGCCAACTGTAGTTATTGAAACGTAATAAACTGTAAACATTATTGCTGCAAAAATTGGAAGTGCGAGAAAGCGATTAGTTACAATACGATCTATCTTATCAGATGTTGTCATACCTCCCCTATTTTTCTTTTTAAGACAAGTTTTTATGACCTCTGCTATGTAAATATATCTCTCATTAGTAATAATGCTTTCACTGTCATCGTCCATTTCTTCTTCGGCAGCAGCTATATCGCTTTCAATATGAGATTTTTGTTCTTCTGTTGCATTAAGAGCTTCATATACTTTTTCATCGCGTTCAAAAAGCTTTATGGCATACCATCTTTGATGCTCTTCAGGGACACTATGAAGCATATATTCTTCTATATGTGCAAGTGCATGTTCTACGCATCCACAAAATTTATGCTGAGGTATTTGACTTGAACCTGAATTAGCGGCAGCAACAGCTGCTTCTGCTGCTTCCATTATCCCATTATTTTTCAAAGCTGAAATCTCAACTACAGTGCAGCCAAGTTCCTTTGAAAGTTTTTCTTTATCTATCTTGTCACCATTTTTTTTAACAACATCCATCATATTTATTGCACAAACTACTGGTATACCAAGTTCTACAAGTTGAGTTGTTAAGTAAAGATTTCTTTCAAGATTTGTTCCATCGATAATATTAAGAATAGCATTTGGGTGCTCACCTATTAAGTAATTTCTTGCTACAACTTCTTCAAGAGTATATGGTGAAAGTGAGTATACACCTGGAAGATCGGTTATAATAACATCTTTATGTCCTTTAAGATGTCCTTCTTTTTTTTCAACAGTTACGCCAGGCCAGTTTCCTACAAATTGATTAGAACCTGTGAGTGCATTAAAAAGTGTAGTCTTGCCACAGTTTGGATTTCCGGCAAGTGCAATTTTTATTTCCATAAAAATTTTCCTTTCTACGATTAGTTTGTACTAACTTGTTTGTAAATATTAAAGTGCTTTTATTTTAAAGCACTTCAATATTTTCTGCATCAGCTTTTCTAAGTGAAAGCTCATATCCCCTTACAGTAATTTCAATTGGGTCACCAAGAGGTGCAACTTTTCTAATATATATATCAGTACCCTTTGTAATACCCATATCCATTATTCTGCGTTTGATAGCACCTGTACAATTAAGCTTTTTAACTGTAATAGTTGTACCAATTTTTGCATCTTTAAGTGTCGGCATTTTCATTCCTCCTTATAAATTCATCAATTAGAATTGAATAATATAGCCTATCATAATATTCTCCATCAATAAAAAAATAATCACGCAAAGCACCTTCAAATGTGAAGCCACATTTTTCAATAACTCGTTTTGATGGTAAGTTATTTGATCTATGACAAATTTGAATTTTATGAAATTCAATCTTTTTAAAACCATATTCAATGATAGCTTTTGTTGCTTCAGTAGCATATCCTATATTCTGATATTTTGAACCAATACAATACTCTATTTCTGCAAAATTATTTTTACAGTCTACAATAAAAAATGCAATTTGACCAATACATTCGCCGCTTTTCTTTTCTATAATTGCCCATCTAAAATAGTTATTATCATAATATAAAGATATGTATTTTTTCAAAAGGAACATAACATCAGAATCAGTTGAATATACAGGTTCACCGTATGATTTTTGTATTTTTTCGTCACCAGCCCAATTTCTTAATGCATCATTACAATCCGAGCACTTAAATCTTCGTAAAAAAAGTCTTTTAGTTTCAATTGTTTTTGTTCCTATACTTTTCATATATTATTATATCACCTAAATCATTATTTTACAAGCCATCTCCTTAGAAACAGCAACTCTGGAATCCTTGATATTTACAATAACATTTCCGCCAATTTCATTTATGATTATGACAGATGCTCCAGCAACAAATCCTAAATTTTCAAGAAATTTTCTCGTTTCAGAATTTCCTCCAACTTTTTTGATAATATTTTCTTTACCAGCATCAGCAAATGTAAGAGGCATCATACAAAAATCTCCTTTCAAAGTTAGTTTAACCTTACCTTGTGTTAAAATAAATAGATTAGTTCTCACTAACCTCATTTATAATACAACATTTTTCCTTTTATGTCAAGGGCTTTATAAAAAAATATATTACATATTGATATCTTTGTATAAATCTACAAAAATCAAAGTAAAATGTGTGTTGCTTTTTCATATCTGAGATCAACTAATATTAACCTTTTCCTGTACAATACTGCTCTAAAACATTTTTCAATGCATTAGCACTGGCATTGTGAATTTTTGCTACAGGAATATCATACTTCTGAGATTGCTTATTTACACTTATAGCCATTTTATGGCAACAAGTATTTGTAAACAGCACCATTAAATCTGGTGTTCCAAGTTTATTTCCAAAACCCGACGGCATTTGGGTAAAAACTTTTGCCTTGCAATTATAATTCTTGCATATATTTTTATATATAGTTGCCATATGATCATTTCCGCCTATTATTACTACGCTCATTTAAAGCACTCCTTTCTGAGTTAGCTTACACTAACCTAATAACATTATACCATAGCTTGAAAATATTGTCAAGTAAAAAATCAAGGCATTACAGCAAATATTTTATATAAATATTTGCTGTAATGCCTTGATTTTTAAATCTCACTTAATATAATTTCCTTAAGCATTGACGGATTTGCTGTACCTTTTGACTTTTGCATACATTTTCCTACTATAAATCCAAGTGCTTTTTCTTTACCATTTTTATAATCGTTAACCGATTTTGGATTTTCCAATAAAACTTTACGGACTATGCATCTTAAAGATTCCCTATCTGAATTTTGTGCCATGTTATTTTCTTTTATTATATCTAATGGATCTTTGCCGGACTTAACAATAATACTAAGAACTGTTTTTCCTGCTGTATTTGAAATATTACCTTTTTCAACTTCAGATATAAGCGTGCATAATTTATCTGCTGTAATATTCATATCACTAATTGCAAGTCCAGTTTCATTTTGAATTTTTGCAATATCAGACAAAATCCAATTGCATATAGTTTTAGGTTTACAAATATCAAGTTTAACTGATTTATCAAAAAGTTCTGCTCTTTCAGTACTTTCCACTATAATTTCAGCATCTATTTGAGAAAAGCCATATTCATTTATATACCGCCATATTTTCGTGTTTGGAAGTTCAGGAATGGTTTCTTTTAGTTTTTCTATCTCATAATCACTAATAACAATAGCCTTTAAATCAGGTTCTGGAAAATACCTGTAATCATTTGCATTTTCCTTTGTACGCATTATAATGCTTTTTCCGATGGCATCGTCCCAACGTCTTGTTTCTTGCTTTATATTTCCTCTAGATTTAAGAATTTTTGTTTGTCTTAATATCTCATACTCGATTCCACGAATTGCGCTGCTAAAGCTATTGACATTCTTCAATTCACATCGAGTTCCAAGTTTATTGCTGCCTTTTTTTCTTAAAGATACGTTTACATCGCATCTTATAGAACCTTCCTGCATTTTACAATCAGATACGCCAATGTATTGTAATATCATTTTTATAGTTTCAAGATAAGCTTTTGCTTGACTGCTGTTATTCATATCCGGTTCTGACACTATTTCTATAAGCGGTACGCCGCATCTATTAAAATCAGCCAATGAATTTTTTTCACTTTCATGTAAAAGCTTTCCTGCATCTTCTTCAATATGTATTCTATTTATGCCAATTCTTTTTATTCTGCCGTCTGATACAATGTCAAGATAGCCATTTTCACAAATCGGTGTTTCCCATTGGGATATTTGATATGCTTTTGGAAGATCAGGATAAAAATAATTTTTTCTGTCATGACCACTGATGTTGTTTATATGACAGTTCATTGCAATTCCTGCCTTTACAGCATATTCCACTACCTTTTTATTTAATGATGGCAATGTACCTGGAAGTCCCATGCAAATCGGACAGACATTAGTGTTTGGAGAGCCACCAAACACATTACGACAGCTACAGTATATCTTTGTCTTGGTGCTAAGCTCTGCATGAACTTCAAGTCCAATTACTGGCTCATATTCATTTATATGTTCTTCATTATCTTCTATCATAAAAACGCCTACTCCATTCTTTCTGGTTTACCATAAAGTTTTTCAAAAGCATATGCTACTTTAAGCAAAGTCATTTCTGAAAAGTTTTTTCCCATTATCTGCATGGCTATTGGAAGTCCTTTTGATGAATATCCACACGGGATACTTATTGATGGTATTCCTGCAAGACTGGCAGGAACTGTAAATATATCATTATTATAAAGCTTGGTGAGATTATCCTTATGTTCACCAAATTTAAATGCAGATGTGGGATAAGTCGGAGTAATAATAATATCGCATTCTTTAAACGCATTATTAAACTCGTATTTTATCATAAGTCTTATATCACTTGCTTTTTTATAATATTTATCATAATATCCTGAACTTAACACAAAATTGCCAAGCATAATTCTTCGCTTTACCTCATCACCAAATCCTTCACTTCTTGTTTTCGTATACATATCTGAAAGATTGTTGTAATTCTTTGTACGATAACCATATCTAACGCCATCATATCTTGCAAGATTAGATGATGCTTCAGCAGATGAAATAATATAATAAGCGTTTACTGCATATTTCGTGCTTGGTAGAGATATTTCATATATTTCAGCACCAATATATTTTAGAAGTTCTATTGCATTCAGTATGTTTTGAATAACTTCTTCGCTTACATTTTCTTTAAAATATTCAAATGGAATACCTATACGCATTCCATTTATATTGCAATCGCTTAATCTTGAATAAAAATTTGGATATTCCCTTCGTGCTGAGGTAGCATCCATTTTATCATAGCCACATATAAGATTATATAGCAATGCAGTATCACTTACATCTCTGCATATTGTTCCTATCTGGTCAAGCGATGAGGCAAATGCTATAAGCCCATAACGTGATACACTGCCATATGTAGGCTTAAATCCCACTGCACCACAAAATGCTGCTGGTTGACGAATTGAACCGCCTGTATCAGAACCAAGAGAGAGTACAGCTTCACCAGATATTACAGCTGCGGCACATCCACCAGATGAACCGCCTGGAACATAGTCTGGATCATAGGGATTATGCGTCTTTTTGAAATAAGATGTTTCAGTAGATGAACCCATAGCAAATTCATCCATATTTAGCTTGCCGGTAATTATCATTCCGGCATCTTTTAGTTTTTTTACAACATATGCATCATATGGAGGAATGTAATTTTGAAGCATTTTAGAAGCACAGGTAGTTCTTATACCTTTTGTGGAGATATTATCTTTTAAAGCAATCGGTATGCCTGCAAGAGCATGAAGCTTTTCACCTAAAGCCAGCATTTTATCTATTTCTTTCGCCTTGTCAATAATATCATCACATATTGTAATATATGCTTCTGTATTTTTCTCATTTTGCTTTATTCTATCTAAAAAAGAATTGCAAATTTCAACAGAGCTGCACTCACGATTTCTAAGCATTTTAGAAAGCTCTGCTGCTGTTTTTTTATATAGTAACATCTTCTGCAGTACCTCTTTTATCAAAATGTTTTTGGAATTGATAAAAAGCCATTGTGAATACATGGTGCATTTTTTAGAAGTTTTTCGCACATTGTTTCACTATCAATTATAATATCATCACGAAGTTTTGATAAGCCATTTGAGTTTTCTTCATTATAAAAATTATTATAAAAGCATTCATACTCTTTATCTTTATAAATATCCGGCAGCTCATTGATCATTCTAATAATATCTGTCATATCTTTATATATACATTCAAGGTCATCATCTAAAAATTCAAGCTGAGAAAGTTTTGCAATACGTTCTATATCTATATTTTCATTATCAATTTTCATTTTTATTATCACCCAAATTGTCACTTGTTTCAGATTTTGTCATTTCTATAAGCTCGCTTTCAGTTAAAACCGCAATTCCCAGTGAATTAGCTTTATCAAGCTTATTTCCTGCTTCATCACCAGCTACCACATATGATGTCTTTTTAGAAACGCTTCCGCTTACTTTTCCGCCGAAACTTTCAATAAGTGTCTTTGCTTCTCTACGATTCATTGTAGGAAGAGTACCTGTTAAAACAAATGTCTTTCCTTCAAAAATGTTGCCAATAGATTCTTTTGTTTCATAATTCATATTTAAACCATATCTATAAAGACGTTCAATCAAGTCTTTCATATGCTGTTCTTTAAATGAATCAGATACACTCTTTGCCATAACGGAACCAAAACCATCTATCTGTTCTATATCTTCCGCAGAAGCATTCATTATATTGTCTATTGATGAAAATTTTTCACACAAAAGTTTTGCTGCTTTTATTCCGATATTTCTTATTCCAAGTCCAAAAATGAGCCTGTCCAAAGAATTTGATTTTGACTTTTCAATAGAATTAATTAAATTATCTGCTGATTTATCAGCAAAACGATCCAGCTTTAATATATCATCTTTTTTTAGTATATACAAATCGGCAACAGAATTTATAAGTCCTGCATTATGAAGTGCTTTTATATTTTCCGTTCCAAGTCCATCTATATTCATAGCATCTTTTGAAGCAAAATGGATCATTCGTTTCTCGATCTGAGCCGGACAATCTGGATTTGAACATCTTAAAGCAGCTGCTTCATCGTCACGTTCTGCCTTTGAATTGCAAACTGGGCAAATATCTGGAAGTTTATATGGAATTGCATTTTCATTATGACGCACAGAACTAACTACTTCCGGAATAATTTCACCAGCTTTTCGTACAACTATTGTATCACCTATGCATATTCCCTTTTCTGTTATAAAATCCTGGTTATGCAGACTTGCACGTTCTACATCAGTGCCTGCAAGATGTACACTTTCAAAAATGGCAACAGGAGTTATAACACCTGTTCTGCCTACGCTTACTTCAATATCCTTCAAAATTGTTTCTTTTTCTTCCGGCGGAAATTTATATGCAACAGCCCATTTAGGTGTTTTCATAGTAGCACCCATTTCTTCACGCTGTTCAAAAGAATTTATCTTAACAACAACTCCGTCAATATCATAACCATAGTTGTTGCGTTCATCGCCTATACGCCTTATTGCATCAATTACCTCTTCTGCATTACTTATCGGCTCGCTCTGAGCAATAGTTGTAAAGCCAAGACTTTTTAAATAATCAATTGACTGTTTATGCGATAAAAGATTTTCACCATCAATATTTTGCAAGTTAAATACAAAAATATCAAGTCTGCGTTTTGCTGTTACAGAGGCATCTTTTTGTCTAAGAGAGCCGGATGCCGCATTTCTTGGATTTTTAAAAGGAATTTCATCATTTTCTTCTTGAGCAATTGAAAGTTGCTTAAAACTTTTAAGCGACATATAAACCTCACCTCTTACTTCCAAATAAGACGGTGCATTTTCTATTTTTAGCGGAATTGTATGAATGGTTTTCAAATTCATAGTAACGTCTTCACCTGTAAATCCATCACCTCTTGTAGAGCCTCTTTTGAAAACACCATTTTCATATTCAAGTGATACAGAAAGTCCATCTATCTTTGGCTCTACTATAAATTTAGGATCTACAAGCTGATCTTTGCATCGAGTTATAAATGCATTCACTTCTTCAAATGAAAAAACATCCTGCAAGCTTGCCATCTGAACTTTATGTTCTACTTTTTCAAAGCTGCTTGAAGCAACTCCACCTACACGCTGAGATGGAGAATCGGGCTTTAAAAGCTCTGGATATTCACTTTCAAGTGTTCTAAGCTCACGCATCATTTCATCATAGGTATAATCAGAAACTGACGGATCATTTAAAATATAATATCTATAATTATGCTGCATAAGTTCTTTGGAAAGCTGACTTATACGTATTTCTGCCTGTTGTTTATTCATAGCCTTATCCTCCGCTTATAATACATTTTATAGCTTCTTATAACATCATTTATTATAACACATATTCTTTTTATTTACTAGTAGTTTTTGTAATTTTAATGCATTATCCTCCAAATGCTGCATATCCATTTGGCACATCACCTACAAGAATAGTTTGTACAAGAATATATTCATATTTTACATATGATTCTGTTCTGCAAAATGGAACTGCACCTGCAACGTGTACGGTTATTTCAGCAGCAATTTTATGGCAAGTTTGATTTATACCGGCTGATTCCAAAGTGCTTACAAGTTCCACTTCAGCACTTCCTATAGGAAGAAATCGCATTGGCACAGACGGTCCTCTTCCTGCAAATATCCAAACACCGCTTACTGTTCCAAGAGATATGGATAATTCTGTATCACGGCTTTCATCAAGTGTTTCATTTAAATCTGTAAGCAGTGTTGTCTGAAGTCGATTTATATTTCCTGTAAGAGTTTCAACTGCTTTTATATTGCCATTTTCATCACGTAAAATTTCAGAAAAATCACTGTAATCATAAGGATTTTCTTCAAGTGTTCTCTGTATACTTTTGCCTATAAGCGTTGATGTAAAAGCTCGGCATTCATCTTCGCAAATTGTTTTCAGTGTTGGTCTTATAAGGCGGTCGATCCATATAAGAATTATAACAGCAGCAGTTATAAAAGCTGTTAACATAAGAAGCATTTTGAAACTGCGTTGTCTTTCAATATATGCACTTCGTTTCAAGTCATATCTCCTTAATGTGAAAGGCGGCAAATGCCGCCTTCTTGTCTTTACGAATTGTCGTTATTATCGCTGTTATCATCGGGTCGACTGCCGCAGCAGCAACCCGGACAATTACCACATTCTCCGCCCTTGATCTGTTCACTACAGCCAGATATAGTTCCCGGTGAAAATTCTTCTGCCGGAAATCTTATCTTGTCAAACACTGCACATGGTGATTCCACGTCTGTATGACATTCCTTAGTAGGAATAGTATATTCATAGGTAGGAACCATTATAGTAACAGGACGGTAAAGCTCTACTACTGAAAAAAGTCCTATTGTCATAACAACTGCTCTTTCATGCTCATGCTTTCCGCATTCGCATGGATTTTTAGAATTGTTTATAATTTTTGTTTCAAGTGCAATAGGTTCCACGACCTGCACAGACGCTGTTGGAAGATTTACTGTTTCACAGCAACAGTCCATATCAGTATCTGTACAAGATGCTTCTTTGTCACTTGTAAACACTTTGCTACTGCTCTCTCCACCATAAAGAATAACATTTTTACTTGCATAGGCTGTACCTGTTATAAGCATAGGTGATGAGCAAGCTTTTTCATATGCCATAAGCTCAACTTTAAATGTGTAAGTTAAGTCGATTGAATAAAATCCTCTGTTAAATGGAACCTGCTCTACAGTTATACAGATATTTGCAACTTTGATGCAGCGACTTTTAACAAGGGTAACACTTGGCGGTAAACCACATTCATCAAGAGTTATTTGAACATTAGACAGACAATCTCTGTCACTACAGCTGTCAAATATACGGTTGACTTTTACAGGAACTGCTTCCGGACACTGATCCGGTGAATGGCTAAGTTTACTCATAAAAACCTCCTGAACAATCCATATAGATGCATCTTCCATATATTTTATTCAGGAGTAATCTCAAGTGTGCATTCAATTAAGAATTTTTATCTACATTTTTAAAAGTTTTTAAGTTTCCTATCTTTGCACTGCGTTCAACAAGAACTTCTTCAACTTCTGTCCAAGACAAGCCATTTTCAACACAAAGCACCATAAGATGATACAACAGGTCATTTATTTCATTTTTAAGTTCATCATTATCGTGATTCTTTGCAGCAATTATTGTTTCAGAACACTCTTCGCCGCACTTTTTTAAAATCTTATCAAGTCCCTTGTCAAAGAGATAACAGGTATAAGATTTCTGATCCTCAATGTTAACTTCACCACTATCATATACACGTTTTCTGTCAAGTACTACCTCGTACAAATCTTGCATTGGATTATTCATAATTTTTATTTTTCCTCTCCATAAATTTTATTAAAAAAGCAGCTATATGAACCAGTATGGCAAGCAACACCGGTCTGCTTTACATTTAAAAGCAGTGTATCATCATCGCAATCGCCATAAATTGATATAACCTTTTGTAAATGACCTGATGTAGCGCCCTTGTTCCAAAGTTCTTGACGTGAGCGACTCCAGTACCATGTATAACCTGTTTCTAATGTCTTTTTAAGACTCTCTTTATTCATATATGCAAGCATGAGAACAGTTTTTGTATCAACGTCAAATGCTATTGCTGGAATAAGTTCTCCCTTTTTAAAAAATCTATCAAGGTTATTCATATCAATTGTTATCATAAACAAAACCTCACTTCATACGAATATCAATGCCTCTTTCACGACAATGTTCTTTTACTTCACTTACTGTAAGCTCGCCAAAATGGAAAAGTGATGCTGCAAGAGCAGCTGTTGCACCTGTTTCTTCAAATACTTCTGAGAAGTCTTTGATTTTTCCTGCACCACCGCTTGCAATAACCGGAATATTTACAGCATTACATACAGCTTTAAGCATTGGCAAGTCAAATCCCTCTTTAGTACCATCAGCATCTATAGAGTTAAGGCAAATTTCACCAGCTCCCAATTCTTCTATCTTCTTAACCCATTCAATAAGGTCAAGCTTCATGTCAACTCGTCCACCATTAATATATACCGTCCATTTATTGTCGGCAATTTTCTTAGCATCGATACCAACGCAAATACACTGACTTCCAAATATATCAGCACCATCTCTAATAAGCTGAGTGTTTTTAACAGCTTGAGAGTTTACAGATACCTTATCAGCACCTGCTCTTAGTGTATCTCGTATATCATCTACTGTTTTTATTCCTCCACCTACCGTAAGCGGAACGAATACACGCTTTGCAGTTTCACGTACAACATCAAGCATAACGCTTCTTTTTTCATATGAAGCTGTAATATCGTAAAAAACTATCTCATCAGCACCTTGTTGATTATATACTTCTGCAAGCTCTACAGGATCACCAACATCACGTACACCTTTAAATTTTACGCCCTTTACAACTTTGCCGTCACGGACATCAAGACACGGAATTATTCTTTTTGCAAGCATAGATATAATCCTTTCTCTTAGTTTTCTTCAGAATATGCAATAGCCTCTGCAAGATTCAGTGTACCTTTATAAATAGATTTGCCGCAAATAGTTCCATAAAGCCCCATTTCCTTACAGGCAATAATATCATCCATAGTATGTACACCACCGCTTGCAATGATATTGCACTTATCTTTTGTATTGCAATAAAGTTCAGACAATTGTTGTTTATTTACACCTGATAACGTACCATCTTTAGAAATATCGGTGAAAATAAAGTATCTTACCCCTACTTCTATCATTTTAAGTGCAAGGTAAATATAATTTACATTAGATGTTTCAATCCATCCTTCAGTAGCGACCATGCCATTCATTGCATCTATTCCAACTACAATTTTTTCACTGCCGAATTTTTCTATTGCTTGATTTACAAGCTTCGGATTCTTTAATGCAACTGAGCCAAGTATAACTCTTGTAATTCCCATTTTTAAGTATTCATCAATAGTTTCAAGACTTCTTATTCCGCCGCCAAGTTCAACTTTTAGACTTGTTTTTTCGGCAACGTCTGTATAAATCTTTGTATTTACAGGTCTTCCCTCTTTAGCACCATCTAGGTCAACCATATGTATCCATGATGAACCGGCTTTTTCAAAACTTTTCGCAGTTTCAAGATAATTTGAAGCCACTTTTTCCACAGTAGAAAAATCGCCCTTAAAAAGACGTACACAATTTCCGTCTTTTATATCAATAGCTGGTAAAATAATCATTTTATAAGTCCTCCAAAATTCCTAAGAATTTTTAATCCGGTATCACCGCTTTTTTCAGGATGAAATTGTGCTCCATAAACTGTACTTCCATCATATACCATAGCAGGGACACGTCCATCATATTCTACCCAAGCAGCAAGATATTTTTCATCTGTAACAGCAGCATATGAATGAACAAAATAAACATATGAATCATCACCTATATTATGGAGAATCGGACAATCCGTAC
This sequence comes from uncultured Ruminococcus sp., assembly GCA_947566125.1. Lineage (GTDB taxonomy): Bacteria > Bacillota > Clostridia > Oscillospirales > Ruminococcaceae > Ruminococcus_C. The sequence goes on from CANOIR010000002.1 coordinate 32,806, forward strand.
CGTACTCAAGTTTATTCCAACCCATATGAGGTATTATAAAACCAGGTTTTTCCATTTTTTCAACACTTCCTGGAACAAGTCCAAGACCATTACATTTTTCAAATTCATAACTTTTATCAAAAAGCATCTGCATACCAAGACATATTCCCAAAAAAGGTTTTTTCTTAGCCTCGGTGCGAACTATTTCAGTAAGACCACTTTCAGCAAGCTTATTCATTGCCGCCGGAAATGCACCTACTCCTGGAAGTATAATTGCATCTGCGTTTTCAATTTCTTTTTTATCTGATGTCAAAATGCTGTCGAGTTCCAGATAATCAAGTGCATTTTTTACACTGAAAATATTACCGGCACCATAGTCAACGATTGCTATCATAATTATAATACTCCTTTTGTAGAAAGTGTTTTACCATCTGATAATGGTGCTATTGCCGTTTTAAGAGCGTGTGCAACAGCTTTGAATGCAGCTTCGCATTTATGATGGTCATTATTTCCGTACATCATATTTATATGAAGTGTGATACCCGCATTAAACGCAAACGCACGGAAAAACTCTTCTGTAAGACAAGTATCATAATTGCCTATCATAGCATTTGTAAAACTGCCTTGAAACACCAAAAAAGGGCGATTGCTTATATCAAGACTGCAAAAGGACAATGCTTCGTCCATTGGAATAAATGCACTGCCATAACGTGTGATTCCTGATTTATAACCAAGAGCTTCACCCAATGCTTTTCCGAGAACAATTCCTGTATCTTCCACCGTATGATGACCATCTACATGAAGATCGCCTTTTACACTTATTTCCATACTGATTCCACTATGTACAGAAAGTGCTGTAAGCATATGGTCAAAAAATCCTATTCCAGTATCAATACTTGCTTTTCCTTGACCGTCAAGTTTGACTTTTACATCTATATCAGTTTCTCTTGTTGTTCGTTTGATTTGTGATTCTCTTATCATCGGAACACATCCTTACATTGTAGTTATATCGTCAATCATAACCTTGCCGTCTTTGTCAAGCAAAGGTGTGATATGAGTTAAATCGCCATTGCCGTTAACGATATAATTCACACCTGTTTCAGAATCCATAATAATTGATATAAAACCAGACATTCCTAAAAACTGTTCTGATTTGATAACAAAACGTTCTTTTTTACTTTCTTTTTTATTTCCAAACATTATACTACACTCCTACTCAAAAATATTGAATTAGTTATCATTATATTCAGCATCAAAATCTTGAAAATCACTTGAGAACACCCAACCTTTAGAAGATAGATCATCATCTGTATTTCCTGCAAGCTTTTCAAGATTCATTGTTTGCGGAGCTGATAAATAATATGTAAAACTATACACACATCCATCAATAAAAATCAAACCAGATTCGCCCCAATTGTCCGTATTCCACTGATAATTTTCAGAATTGATATTTGTACAATAACTGCCTTTTATATTCAAGGTATCAGCACCGTTCAATCCATACGCATATACAAATAATCCATCTTTTGGTCTAAAGCCAATATATGGTGAAAATTGCATTCCATTATCATAATCTTCCCATAAACCAGAAGCAGAAGAAGAGTACATAGAAGGAGAATCATAAATGCTCATATCAATAGGAGAAAACTCTGGAGATGAATCGCATTTCGCAGTATCAATTACTGATTTCACATCATTATTAAGAGAAGTATACTCTTCATATAGTTCGGTAATTGTAGTGTCATAGTCGCAATCTGTAGGCAGAAATGCGATTACATATTCATCACTAAATGTTCCAAGAAGAAATGATGATGGAATAATTGTAGACATATACTCAGCAGGATTACTCATAATTGTTAGAAGCTCTCCTGCATTTCTTTCTGCGATGTAATCACTGCATTTTTTACTGTATACTACGCTGTCTTCTATAAAAACACGTCCTGCCCAATTTGCCGGAAATGCCATATTGCACATGGTACTTACAAATAACACATTAAAAGAACCATCCGGATTTTGTGAAACTATAGCTGAATTATCAGTTTGAATAGTAGATTCTGATTTTTCTGTTTTATTTTCTGTAACAGGTTTAGTAACAGTTTCTGTACCAAAGGAAGTTTCATCAATATTTGTTGTTGATACATTAGAAGTTACATTTGTTGTAGTATTAATATCTGCAGATGATTTTTCATTAGAATTGTATTCATTTTTACAACCTGAAAATGAGGTTAGGCAAATAGCAAATGTAAAAATATAAACAGATATTTTTTTATTTTTCATTTTTCATCCTCAAATCTAACCGTAATAGCATTAGCGTGTGCTGTAAGTCCTTCACGATTTGCAATCATAACAATATCATCTTTTGCTTCAAGAAGAGCATCTTTTGTATAATAAGTATAACTTGAACGCTTGATAAAGCTGTTTACGCCAAGCGGAGAGAAAAATCTTGCAGTACCGCTTGTTGGAAGAACGTGATTTGGACCGGCATAGTAATCTCCAAGAGGTTCAGAAGCATATGCACCAAGGAATACAGAACCAGCATTGTCTAGTGAGCCAAGCAATTCCATAGGATTTTCCATAAGAACTTCAAGATGTTCTGGTGCGATTTGATTTGCAACAGCAGCTGCTTCCTCACGTGTATCGCAAAGTAAAATAGCACCATATGTATTCATTGACTTTTCAATAATTTCTTTACGTGATAAATATTCACACTGACGGTTTATTTCCGCTTCTGCTTTATCAGCAAGTTCTTCATTTGTAGTTACAAGAATTGATGACGCAAGAACATCATGCTCTGCTTGTGACATAAGATCAGCTGCCACAAATTTTGGATCAGCTGTTTCATCAGCCATTAAAAGTATTTCACTAGGACCTGCTATCATATCAATATCTACTGTTCCATAAAGAAGTTTTTTAGCTGTGGCAACATAGATATTTCCAGGACCAACTATCTTGTCAACCTTAGGAATTTCTTCTGTACCATAAGCAAGAGCTGCAATCGCCTGCGCACCACCTGAAAGAAATATACGATCTACTCCGCATATAGCCGCTGCTACAAGAATATCTGGATTTGGTGTACCGTCCTTACAAGGAGGTGTTACCATTATAATTTCCTTAACACCTGCAATTTTAGCAGGTACAGCATTCATAATAACACTTGACGGATAAGCAGCTGTGCCACCTGGTACATATAAACCTACACGCTCAAGTCCTCTTACACGCTGACCTAAAATAACACCATTTGGAAGAGCATTTATAAATCCTTGTGATACCTGTCTTTGATGAAAATCACGGACGTTTTCCATTGAATTCAAAAGTGCATTTACAAATTTCTCATCAGCATTTGTGAGTGCATCATTTATAACATCTCTTGGAACTTCATAATATTTAGGTAAATTGCCATCAAATTTAAGGGTATAGTCCTTTACAGCCTTATCTCCTCCTTTTTTTACATTTGCAATTATTTCACTTACAGTGGCAGTAACTTTTTCATTTGTTTCACCACTGCGTTTATCAAGCATTTCAAAAAAAGCTTGCTTTTCTTCAGCATTACTTGCATTTATTCTCTTAATTTTAATCATTGTTTTTTAATGCCTCCTCGATTTTAGAAACAAGTTCTTCTATTTCTTTTTGTCTAAGTTTTAGGCTTACTGTGTTTACAATAAGTCTTGCTGAAATAGGCACAACATCTTCAACTACTTCAAGTCCATTTTCACGAAGAGTAACACCAGTTTCTACAATATCCACAATACCATCTGCTAATTCCAAAAGCGGTGCAAGCTCAACTGAACCTTCTATCTTTACTATATCGATGTCCATATTCTTATCTTCAAAGAACTTTCTGGCAACATTTGGATATTTTGTCGCAATTGTTTTTACACCAAATCCACTATAAAAATCAGTATCCTTTTTAGCAGCAAGGGCAAATTTGCATCTGCCAAATCCTAGGTCACAAAGCTCAAAGAATTTACCTTCCATTTCTATAATAGTATCTTTGCCTACAACGCCAATATCGCATACACCATGTTCAACATATGTAATAACGTCAGCAGCCTTTGCAAGAACTACTTCCATATTCCCGTCTGGTATTGGTAAAATAAGTCTGCGACCCTTTTCTCTGACTGCTGTGCAGTCATATCCAAGTTTTTCAAAAAGTGCTACTGTATCTTTTTCAAGTCTTCCCTTTGTAAGGGCTATTCTAAGCGGCTTAGTCATAATTAAACCTCCAGATTTTCATTATCAACAAAAATTATTTTGCCGATCTTCTTTTTACGTGCATATTCACGTGTCGATTCAATATCATCACAAAGAGCAATTTCTACTGTTATATTTTCTTCAGTTCTAAGCTTCTTTGCAATGTCAAGTGCTTTCATTTCAAAACCATCTTCTGCAAATATAATCACATCAGCAGATTTTACTTCTCTTGGATTTTCCTTAACAGCAACTTTTGTAATTGCATCTATATTCACGCCAAATCCAATCGCAGGAATATCATATCCATAATCGGCAAGAAGTTTATTATATCTTCCACCTGAAAGAACTTCTTCGCCATATCCTTCAAGATAACCTTTTATAATAATGCCTGTATAATAATCCGCATTATTTACCATTCCAAGGTCAACTGTAAGTTTACCATTACCGATAAGATTAGAAATTTCATTGTACATCTTCTTCAAATCGTCAAGCATTATATCTATTCTTTCATTTGAATAAAGTTCTGATGCTTTCTCAAAGACCCCTTCACCGCCGAACATTGCAGGTAAACGTTTTAATGCAGCTATTACAGGTGTATCACCCATACGGTCAAGCATATCATTAAGTGCAGGGTAATTCTTTGTTTCGATTAAATAGCGTATATTTTCACGTTCATCTTCAGTTGCATTAAGCTCACCCATAAGCTCCTTGAATATTCCGGCATCACCTATTTCCAAAGAGAAACTTGTTTCTGTACAGCTTTCCAAAACTTCTATTGCAGTGCTTACCATTTCTAAATCTGCCATATGAGATGCAGAGCCTATAAGTTCAATTCCAGCTTGTACTATTTCATTACTTCTGCCTTTAAGTGCAGATTCAAATCTATAAACACTTTGATTATAGAAAAGTCTGATCGGCAGCGAAGCATCTCTAAGTCTTGTAGCAATAACTCTAGCTATAGGCATTGTGCTTTCAGGACGCATTACAAGAAGTCTGCCTTTGCTGTCTGTTAATTTATAAAGACGTTCCTGCGGGTAATGACCTGATTCAGTCTGAAAAACATCGTAAAATTCAAGAGCTGGTGTTGTAAGCTCATAATAACCCTTACTTTTAAATATATCATAAAGCTTAGCTTCGGTTTCATGTCGCACCAAACATTCTTCAAACAAAAAATCTTTTGTTCCTTCTGGTGTTATTAAATCATATTTTCTCATATCTTCCTCCAAATCACTTTATCATGCTAACATGGTACTATGATAACATATATTAAACAAATTGTCAAGTAACTATCCTAAAAAAGACTCATCTGACTCGATTTTGGCAAATCACCCAAGGCGTTCAACTTTTCAAGTGTTTCAATCAGTGCTTTTGATGCACCGCTTTTCTCTTGAAATTCTTCAATAGAAATAAAATCACGTTTTTGTGCTGCTTCATAAAGAGCATTTGCAGCAGCTCCACCAACACCTGACAATGCTCCAAATGGAACTCTGACTTTTCCATCTTCAACAATATATTTATTTGCATGTGATTTGTAAATGTCTACCGGCAAAAATTCATATCCTCTTGAATACATTTCATTTACTATCATAAGCAAATCAAGCATATCTGTTTCCTTTTTAGTACGTTCATTTCCTTTTTCACGTAACATATCTATAGTGTTTCGTACAACTTCTTTACCTTGAATAACAATTTCATAATTAAAATCATCACCACGTGTGCTAAAATATACAGCATAAAATTCAAGAGGCTTGTATAATTTAAACCAGCCAAGCTTAATTGCAGCCGTAACATACGCTGCCGCATGAGCTTTAGGAAACATATATTTTATTTTAAGACAGCTGTCAATATACCAATCAGGAACATCATGGTCTTTCAGCATTTGTATACGTTCCGGAGTGAACGTCTTTGGCGCTTTACCTTTACGAGTATCTTCCATTATCTGGAAAGCCTGTTTAGGCTCAACACCTTTGTACAGCAAGTATGTCATAATGCTGTCACGAGTACCAATAACATCTGAAATTGTACATATACCCTGATCTATAAGGTCTTTAGCATTTCCAAGCCATACATCCGTTCCGTGTGAAAGTCCTGATACTTGCAAAAAGTCGCTGAATTTAGTTGGATTGGAATCAAGTAGCATTTGAATAGTGAAACCTGTTCCCATTTCAGGAATGCCAAGGCTTCCTGTCTTACAATAAATTTCTTCACTTGTAACACCAAGTTCATCAGCGTGTGTGCACATTCTTATTACTTTTGGATCAGTAGTAGGAATTTTTCTAATATCAAGACCCGTCATATCTTCAAGATGTTTATACATAGTAGGTACAACGTGACCCAACTCATCAAGTTTTAAGATGGTATCATGCAGAGAATGGAAATCAAAATGAGTTGTTATTACATCAGAATCTGCCATATCAGCAGGATGCTGAACCGGTGTAAAGTCATATACATCATAATCATTAGGTACAACAACCATTCCTCCTGGATGCTGACCAGTTGTACGTTTAATTCCTGTACAACCTATAGATAAACGATTTATTTCAGTAGGACTGCAAATCTTTCCACGTTCTTCAAGATATTTTTTTACATAGCCATATGCAGTTTTATCTGCAACAGCGGCAATAGTTCCGGCTTTAAACACATTATCCCTTCCAAAAAGTTCTTCTGTATATCTATGTGCAAAACTTTGATATTCACTTGAAAAATTAAGGTCAATATCAGGTGCCTTATCGCCATCAAAACCAAGAAATGTTTCAAATGGAATATCATGACCGTCACGCATCATATCTTCACCACAAATAGGACAGTTTTTAGCCGGTAAATCAAATCCACTTCCATATGAACCATCTGTTATAAACTCACTATGTTTGCAATTTGGACAGACGTAATGTGGTGCAAGTGGATTTACTTCTGAAATACCTGCCATTGATGCTACAAAAGAAGAACCTACAGAACCTCTTGAACCTACTTGATAGCCATGATCCACACTATCCCAAACAAGCTTTTGAGCAATAATATAAAGCACTGCAAAACCATGTTTTATAATAGATGAAAGTTCTCTGTCAAGACGTTTCTCTACAATTTCAGGCAAAGGATCACCATATATCTCATGTGCCTTATCATGAGTAATTTTTATAAGATCTTCCTCTGCACCTTCAATGTTTGGTGTAAATGTTCCCTTTGGTATTGGACGAACCTTTTCTATCATATCAGCTATATTATTAGTATTCTCAACAACTATCTCATATGCTTTTTCTTTGCCCAAATATGCAAATTCCTCAAGCATTTCATCAGTGGTACGAAGATACAACGGAGGCTGTTTGTCTGCATCGCCATATCCTTGACCGGCTTGCAAAATTTCTCTATAAATCGCATCTTCAGGATCCATAAAATGTACGTCACAGGTAGCACATACAGGGATGCCAAGTTCTTCACCGAGTTTTACTATGGTACGATTATAATCACGAAGTTCTTCCATATTTGCAGCCATGCCATTTCTTATCATAAAACCGTTGTTAGCTGCCGGTTGAATTTCAAGATAATCATAAAACTTTGCAAGTTCTACAATTTCATTGTGAGATTTATTTTCTACTATAGCTTGAAACAATTCTCCAGCTTCACAAGCACTGCCAAAGATTAGACCTTCTCTATGGTCCATAAGAGCTGATTTGGGAATAAGCGGTCTTTTGTAGAAACATTTTATATGACCATATGATATGAGCTTATATAAGTTTTTAAGTCCTACTTGATTGCGAACTAAGATAATTTGATGGTAAGATTTAAGTTTTTTTACATCTATATCAGATGTTTTGGTATTTAATTCATAGAGCTTTTCAATCTTTTTTTCCTGAATAAGCTGATTTACAAGCTTTATATAAATTTTTGCAAGAATAAGTGCATCGCTATCAGCACGATGATGATCGAATTTTCCAAGTTTTAATGCCTTAGCCACATGGTCAAGTTTGTGTCTTTGAATTTGCGGCAACATTGCTTGACACAAAACAAGTGTATCAATGGTTACAAATGAAAATTCTATACCTGAACGTTTACATACATTTCTTATAAATGAAGTGTCAAAACGTGCGTTATGAGCAGCAAGAACGGGTTTTGTGTTTCCACAAAATTTTATAAATTTTTCTACTGCTTGAAATTCATTTGGTGCATCTGCGACCATGGAATCATCAATACCAGTAAGCTCTGTTATTTTTTCCGGAATATGTCTTTCAGGATTTACCATTGTCTGAAAACTGTCTACTATCTGCATATTACGCAGTTTTACAGCACCTATTTCTGTTAAACGGTCATTCAAAGGACTAAGACCTGTTGTTTCAACATCGAATACAATTATTTCATCATTTATACTTCTTGTATCATGTTCATCTATAATAACCTTTTTCATCAGGTCATTTACAACATATGCTTCGCAGCCATAAATAACCTTAAAATTATCATCTTTAAAGCTATTCCATGTATTCATTGCATCTGGGAATGCCTGTGCTATACCATGGTCAGTAATAGCAATTGCCGGTTGTCCCCAACTGTATGCTCTCTTTACAAGTTCACCGCATTCTGTTATTGCATCCATTTGCGACATTGAAGTATGGCAATGCAGTTCAACACGCTTTTTCTCCGCTTTATCAACACGACCAATACGCTTTACCATTACAATTGAATCTGGTTTCATAATTTCTTCATGAGCGAAATTATCATAATCAATTTTACCGCATATGAGCAGCGTACAGCCTTTTTTTATATCTCCAAGCGGCATTTTTCCAATATTTTCATTTGTGTCAAATATTTTTACCAAAACAGAATTAGTGTGATCTGTTATTTGAATAGTTACAACTGTGCGTTCACCACGAACTTCTTTAAATTCTGGTTTTGCAAATACATCACCCATTACAACCGTGCGTCTGCCCTGATCTTGCAAGGCTTCATCAATAGATACAGGCACATCACGTATTTGTCTGCCTTTAATAAGCACTGCACTATCTGGAACTATATCTGATATATCAGAATTAACAACAGTTGCTTGTGCCGACGGTGAAGATGATTGCTTTGGTGATGAATTTGCGGCTGGTTGAGGAATAACAGATACCGGCTTCTTTGGAAGATTTTCCTCTGCTTTATGTATCATTTCCTTAAATTCTTCTTCAGATACAGCATTTCCGCCTTCAAGGTTAATATCAAGCATTTTAGAAAACATTCTATTTATTATGTTTTTCATCTGTTCTGGAACATGATATTGCATAAGAATATCATAGCCGCCATTTTTAATAGTGATTTGCAGTTTATCTCCGGAAAGCGTTGCTTCTGCTCCATCAAGAAATCCATTTATAACTGACACTTCTCTTTTTAAAAATGCAAGAATATCTTCTAAATAATCAAGGCAAAAGTTTTCTTCAGAATATTTTGGAAAGACCCTTACTGATTCAATTTTAATTAAACTTTCAAGGTAATGTTCAAAATCAAAAATATCTTTTGCAGAAACAAGTTTTGGGAAATTAACATAAAATGATATTTTTGTCAAATTATTTGAATATGTCAGTTTATGAATCATTCCATCATGCATTGATTCAGGGATCTGCGGATTGTACTCCTCAAAAAAATCAAAAAGACGATAATCCACAATTCACTCTCCTTTTTAAAGTTTTTCTATCTCTAACATGAGTTCATTTACAATATCTTCTTCAGCAACTTTGCGAAGAATTTCTCCCTTTTTAAAAATAACAGCACAGCCATCGCCGCCTGCAATTCCTATATCAGCTTCTCTTGCTTCACCAGGACCATTTACAACACAGCCCATTACAGCTACCTTAATATCCTTGTCTACATTTTCAAGTGAGTGTTCTACTTCTTTTGCAGCTTTTACAAGGTCAATTCTCGTTCTTCCGCAAGTAGGACATGAAATTATAGTTGCTCCTCCTCTTAGTCCCAAACACTTGAGTATATCACGTGCAGCACTTATCTCCATTTCAGGTTTATCAGTAAGAGATACACGTATGGTTTCACCTATTCCGTCATGCAAAAGGCTTCCTATACCTATAGCAGATTTTATTAGTCCCATATGTGCTGTTCCCGCTTCTGTAACGCCTAAATGAAGAGGATAATCACATCTTTCAGCTGCAAGTCGATAAGCTTCTATCATTGTATGTACGTCAGATGATTTAATAGATATTACAATATCATTAAAATCACAAGCTTCCAAAAGTCTTGCATGACCCATTGCACTTTCAACTAATGCCTCAGCTGTGGGTGCACCATATTTTGCAAGTATTTCCTTTTCAAGAGAACCGGAATTTACACCAATTCTTATTGGAATATTTCTGCTTTTACACGCTTTTACAACTTGTCTTAAATTATTCATATCACCAATATTACCTGGATTTATACGAATTTTATCAATCCCGGCAGCTACAGCTTCCAAAGCAAGGGTATAATCAAAATGTATATCTGCAACAAGAGGAATAGAAATTTTTTCTTTAATTGCCGGAATAAGTGCAATCGCATTCATATCCGGAATTGCTGCACGTACTATTTCACATCCTGCTTTTTCAAGCGAAAGTGCTTGCTGAACACTTCCTTCTATATTATCAGAACGAACATTAAGCATCGATTGAATGTATATATGTTTGCCATCAAGTACGCAATTTCCTATACGTACTGGTCTTACACTTCTTTTCATATTTAAAATTCACCCTTTCAGAAAAATTTAGTTACATCCTGTATAGTTATAACTATCATGAATAAAAACAGTGTAGCCATGCCAATAAGATGAACCATAGCTTCACGTTCTTTCTTAATAGGCTTACGGCGAACAGCTTCAATTATAAGAAACAATAATCTGCTGCCATCTAGTCCGGGTATTGGAAGCAAATTGAATATACCAACGTTTATTGTAATAAATACAGTAAGAGATAACAATGAACCAAGACGCTCTGTAAAGTTCTTTCCAAGAGCTGCTGCTTCACTTATAACAGATATTGTTCCAATAGGACCTGATAAATCATGAAATCCATATTTTCCGGTTATAAGGTCACTAAGTGACATCCATACAAGTTTACCAGTAGAAATCGTATCTTTAAATGAAAATTCAAGTACATTAAAGAAGTTTTTTTCTTCACCAACCACCTTGAAATCCATGCGTCCACCAGAAAGCTTATTTTCAAACTTCACATTCTCAAGTGTGATTTTTTCACCATCACGTTTAACCATCACCGTAAAATCATTTTTATCAGTTGTCTGAAGTTTATAACTTAGATCTGTTATAGTCCAAATATTTGAACCATTTACTGACAGGATCTCATCACCTTCTATAAGACCGCTTTCATCAGAAGAAGAAACAGGAATATTGCCCTGCATACTCATTATTGACCAATTTTTTATATTGTATCCATAGTCTAAACAACTTGCGTTATTGAATTGACTTATACATTTTGTTGGAACAAGCGTTGCCATAGAGGTTGTAACTATAAGCAGCACAAATCCTAAAATAATATTCATAAATGCACCGGCTACAACAACTGTCATACGCTGCCAAACTTTTTTCTTCTCAAAGGCACGAGGATTATCACTTGATGTGTCCTCACCTTCCATTGCACAAAAACCGCCAATTGGAAATGCTCGTAGCGAGTAAAGTGTTTCTCCCTTTTTAAATTTTATAAGTTTTGGACCCATTCCTATTGCAAATTCATTTACCTTTACGCCATTTAATTTTGCAACGATAAAATGACCAAATTCATGAATTGCTATAATAAGTCCAAATACAAGAATTGCAATGAGAATTGTAAGCAATGACATAGCTGTATATCCTTTCTTTGTGCAGGTTATTTAATAATTTCATTAACAGCGTTTCTTGCTGCCTCATCTGCTTCAAAAACATCAGACAGACAAAGTGTTTTCTTAAATGGAACAGTATTCATAGCATATTCCACAAGCTCTGCAATACGCAGAAAATCTATTTTTCCGTTTAAAAATGCAGCAACTGCAACTTCATTTGCACCGTTCATAATGGCTGGAATATTTCCACCTCTTTTTATAGCATCAACAGCAAGCGGCAGGCAACGAAATGTTTCCATATCAGGTTTTGCAAACGTAAGACTGCCATAATCACAAAGTGAGAGTTCTTTTGTAGGACATTCCATTCTGTCCGGATAAAGAAGTGCATACTGAATAGGAATCTTCATATCTGGAACACCCATTTGTGCAATGACTGAATAATCATCATATTCTACTGCTGAATGAAGAACACTTTGACGATGAACCACAACTTCTATCTGTTCTGGTGTTACATCAAATAGCCACTTTGCCTCTATGAATTCAAGACCCTTATTCATGAGAGTAGCGGAATCAATAGTGATTTTACTTCCCATATTCCAATTAGGATGTTTAAGAGCGTCTTTAGGAGTAATATTTTTTAATTCATCTATAGTTTTACCATAGAAAGGACCACCAGAGGCAGTTAATATAATTTTATGCAGCTGTTTTATGGAATTGCCCTGTAAACACTGGAAAATAGCAGAATGTTCACTATCCACCGGAAGAATAGGCACACCTTTTGCCTTTGATGCTGCCATAACAAGGCTTCCTCCTGCTACAAGAGTTTCTTTGTTTGCAAGTGCAACTGTAATTCCTGCATTGATCGCCGTAAGAGTAGGCTTTAAGCCGACCATTCCTACAACTGAATTAAGAATTATATCAGCACTTGTATCTGAAGCTATCCCACACAATCCGTCCATTCCACAAAGAATTTTAATATTCATATCAGAAAGACGATTTTTAAGTTCATTATAAAATTCATCGCAATAAATACATACTATTTTAGGTCTGTATTTTCTCACCTGCTTTTCCAACAGGTCTATACTCTTGTAAGCAGCAAGTGCATGAACTTCAAATCCATGCTTATCAACAACTTCAAGCGACTGCGTACCTATAGAACCTGTTGAGCCTAAAATGGAAATTTTCTTTCCCATATATAACTCCTCTCTCAATGTGGCAAAACCCTCATAGAAAATCTATGAGGGAAATGTCAGATATTCTTAGAAATTGTTCTCATAGCGAGTAAATTGGAATCGCTGTCACGCAAGCAAAGAAAACAGGTACAGTAAACATTGCACTGTCGAACCTGTCCATAATTCCTCCATGACCGGGCATTATGTTTCCAAAATCCTTGATATTTCTTTGACGTTTGATAAGTGATGCACTGAGGTCACCAAACACTCCTACAACTGAACATACAGCAGCTGTAAACATAAGCCAAATATAATTTACATGAACATCAGCTATCAGTCCATATATAATGCTTACAATAATCATTACAATTATATCTGCAACAATTCCACCAATAAAACCTTCTACAGTTTTTTTAGGGCTGATTTCAGGGCAAAGCTTATGCTTTCCAAGAAATGTTCCTGTAAAATATGCACCTGTATCAGAAATCCATGCAGCACATAGTGCAAGAACAACATATACAAGTCCAAATTTAACGCTCATATGCAAAAGACTTATCAAAAGATTCATGGAATATGTAATGAACACTGTCACAGAAAGAATATATGCTGTCTGATGAAATGTTCTATTCTTATGATTAAGTATAAAATCAAAGAATATTATCATAACGCCTGCAACTGTAACAAATATATTCCAGTTTTCAAGTCCATAAAATCTAAAAAATGGAGTTAATATCGCACAGATAAAAGCGGCTATAATTGAGAACATATATTTAATACACTTATCTGCACGGAACAACTCAAAAATTGCCAATGCTGAAATAAAACCTATACATAATGGAAATACAAAAGTATTATGCAAAAGCAAAACGATTACAAGTAAAGCAACGGCTACAGCACCTGAGATAATACGTACCTTCATATTCAAACACCTCCGAAACGGCGGCCACGACCTGCAAAGTCTATAAGTGCCTTGTCAAGTTCATTTCTTGAAAAATCCGGCCAAAGTATATCTGTAAAATAATATTCAGCATAGGCACATTGCCAGATAAGAAAATTAGAAAGCCTTAATTCACCACTAGGACGAATCATTAAATCAACATCTGGAATCTCTCTTGTATACAAATGCTGTCCTATCATATCCTCTGTTATAGATTCAGGATTTAATTCACCCTTAGCGGTTTGTTCAGCTAATTGACGTGCAGCATAAACGATCTCATCTCTTCCGCCATAATTGATAGCAAGAATAAGATTCATCTTATCGTATTTCTTTGAGTCTTCCTCAAGTTCAATCATACGATTGCGAATTTTTTCGGGAAGTCTTGATTTATCTCCTATAAATATCATACGAACCTCTTGCTCAAGATATTCATCGCAATCATTAAGATATTCCCAGAGAAGATTCATAATAGCATCAATTTCTTCTTTTGGACGTTTCCAGTTTTCTGTAGAGAAAACGTAAAAGGAGGCATTTTTTATACCAATAGAACGGCAATAACGTGTTATATCATGAAATGCTTTAGCACCTTCACGATGACCATATTTTCTTGGCATACCACGCTTTTTAGCCCATCTTCCATTGCCATCCATGATAAAGGCAACGTGTTTTGGCAGCACTTCCGGAATAGAATTATTATCATTATTATTCTTTTCTGAAGGCTGATTTTTTTTAAAAAAGGAAAAAGCCATTTTCAAACGCCTCACTTATATGCTCATGATTTCCTTTTCTTTAGCTGTAACAGACTTGTCAGCTTCATCGCAATAGCGGTCAGTAAGCTTTTGTATGTCCTTTTCTCCATTTTTAACATCATCTTCTGTAATTTCAGAATTCTTTTTCATACTCTTGAGTTTATCCATAGCATCACGGCGAACATTTCTTACAGCAACTTTAGCTTCTTCACCATACTTCTTAATAGACTTGCAAAGTTCCTTACGGCGATCTTCTGTCAACTGTGGAAATGCAAGACGAAGAACCTTGCCATCGTTTGTCGGAGTAATACCAATATCAGATGCCATGATTGCTTTTTCAATTGATTTGAGTGATGACATATCCCATGGCTGAATTACTAATATTCTAGCTTCTGATACTGAAATAGCTGCCATCTGCTGAATAGGTGTGGGTGCACCATAATAATCAACAGTTATCTTATCAAGCACTGCTGGATTAGCTCTGCCTGCACGGATAGCTGCTAAATCTTTGTCAAGACGTGTGATGGTTTTCTGCATTTTTTCTTCTGTTTCTTTCATTACTGTTTTCATAGTTTTTAAGTTCCTTTCAAAATTAAATTATGCTTCATTTTCTTCAGCTACAACAGTGCCTACTGGCTTGCCCATTATAGCATCATAGATATTATCAGGACGACTAAGATCGAATACCAACATAGGCATCTGATTATCACGGCACATAGATGCTGCTGTGCTGTCCATTACTGCCAAAGCACTTCCTAAAACATCGCTGAATGTAATTGTTTCATACTTAACAGCGTCTGAATATTTATGTGGATCTTTATCATAAACACCATCAACAAGAGTTGCTTTCAGTAATATATCAGCTTCAATTTCTACTGCACGGAGAGTTGCGGCAGTATCTGTTGAGAAAAACGGGCTTCCTGTACCGCAGCCAAAAATTACAACTCTACCTTTGTCCATGTGACGTATAGCACGATTGCGGATATAAGGTTCAGCGATTGCCTGCATGGAAATTGCAGTCTGCACACGCACCTCTACACCAAGTGATTCAAGAGAATCTGCAACAGCCAATGCATTCATAGTGGTAGCAAGCATACCGATATGATCTGCACGGGTACGATCCATACTTCCAGAAGATCTACCTCTCCAGAAGTTTCCTCCGCCTACAACGATACCAATCTGAGCACCAGCATCAACACATTTTTTTATGCTTGTACAGATTTTGTTTATCACGTCAAAATCAAGACCTGTCTTTTTTTCACCAGCAAGAGCCTCACCACTCAGCTTTAATACAACACGTTTATATTTAAGTTCCATTTTTATTAGTCCTTTCGATGTAGATTAGGTGCTTTATGTGTGCATAATCACACACTACACTGCCTATATTATTTTACACTATTTTTCATAAAATGTAAAGTGATTTTTCGTAAATAAATGAAAAAGAAGATATACATATAAAATATTGTATATATATTATGCAAACGTTGATTTAATATCGATTTGTGAAGTAGAAATAATTATTCAAAACAGCTCGGATTTTAAATTTATAGAATCGTCTTTTGTGATTTTTCTAATTACTCTGCAAGGATTACCGGCAGCAAATACACCTTCCGGTATATCTTTAGTAACAACACTGCCCGCACCTATTACAACACCTTTATTTATTTTGACACCACCGCAAATGGTTACATTAGAAGCGATCCAACAATTATCTTCTATTATAATAGGTTTTGCATATTCAAGATCATACATTGTTCCATCTTCTTTATATTTCATTTTACGTTCTTCTGGCAACAACGGATGAATTGGTGTCGCAAGTGTACAGTTAGGGCCAAAAAAGACATTATTTCCTATTGTTACGGGACAGGTATCCAGAATAACTAAATTGAAATTTGCGTAGCAATTGTCACCAAATTTTGTGTTTACCCCATAGTCAACTTGAATCGGACCTTGAATATATGTTCCTTTTCCCATATCAGGAATAAGCTCCTTCATAATTTCAAGGCGTTTTTTGTCTTCATCGTCATAGGTATCGTTATAATCCTTTGATAATCTATGAGCCTTTTTTCTTTGAAGATCCAACACACTGTTAGATGGATCATATATTTTACCTTTTAACATTTTCTCTAATTCAGTCATTTGTAAATTCTCCCAACATAATTAATATTTATTATTTTACTCTATTTTTCATAAAATGTAAAGTGATTTTTCGTAAATAAATGAAAAAACATAAATAGGAAATTGTTAATTTTAAGGATAAACTTTATTATTTTATAAATTCAAGTGCTTTATCAAAAGATATACATTCCGCATATCTTTTATTCCATATAAATTCATTATAGTACTTATATGTTTGTTTAGCAGACATAAACGAATTATCAAATGTGCTATTTGTATTTGCAGGAACTATCATTCTGAAACCATGTTCAAAACCTGCTTTAATAGTTGCGTCCATGCAATAATCTGTTTGCAATCCAACTACAATAATAGTATTTTCTTTCTTTTTTCTTAAATATTCTAATAGCCCCGTATTTTTGAAAGCACTATTCACACCTTTATCAAAAACCATTTCATCATTGAAAGGTTGAAATTCTTCATATATTTCAAAACCCTCTTTTCCTTTTGACAAATCATTACCTACTCCGTCATCATGCCTAATAAATACGACTTCAATATTATTGCTGCGTGCTTTACATATTAATTTTTTAACTTGATATTTAAATAATTCAAATTTATATAATTTACTATTGGTAATTAATTTTTGCGTATCAACAACTAATAATACCATAACAATACCTCCATCAGTTTTAACCCTTTATTAATGATACATAAACACAAGTTTGATTTCGGTCGATTTATCGAAATCAGACTTATAATTACTAAATCAAATCTTACTTGATTATTTTTGCAATTTTTGTTCGCTTTTTCAAGTGGATTTACTGTTAGTTTTTGTAACATACTTTACATCATATTATTATTTTACACTATTTTCATAAAATGTAAAGTGAATTTTCGTAAATATAAGTAAAAACAAAAAACACTGTATTATTTATTATTAGATTAAAAAATGTGAAAAATAATTTTTTTCATAATGAAAAGATTACAATTTTTCATTCAATAATTTATAAAGCAAATTATTTCGATTATTGATAAACATTTCTGTTATTATATAGCTATCTGTTTCTTCATATTTACAAAGATGTATTTCTTCATCATTAAAACTATATATATCAGCATTTGGTATTCCCAATAATATGGGAGAATGTGTTGCTATTATAAACTGTGATCCTTTTTTTGAACACATATATATATCAATTAATAATGTTAATTGTCTTTGCGGTGACAATGCTGCTTCTGGCTCATCAAAAATATAAATGCCATCGGATCTCATGTAATTTTGAGCAATGGTCAAAAAACTTTCGCCATGAGATCTCTCATGATATTTTTCTGAAGGATGAGCGATATCTGCATATTCCTCTTCTTTTGTTGCTACATTATAAAAACTTTCTGCTCTAAGAAAATATCCGCATTTTGGTCTGCATATGCCTTTTGTAATTCTAATTGCATTGCATAGTTCGGAATGAGAATCATACGTTGAAAAATGATAATTCTTAGTTCCGCCTTCTGGATTAAAACCATATTCTACAGCAAGTGCTTCTAATAAAGTGGATTTTCCACTTCCATTTTCTCCAACGAAAAATGTAATAGGTTTATTGAAAATTAATGTATTCATATTTTTTATTGAATTTATTTTTTTTAAATAACTGTTTGTACTAATTTTCGACCAATCAATATCTATCTTTTGAATAAACTGATCATTCATATTTATCTCGCTTTCATGAGTTGGCATTTAAAGAACTGTATATAAATAAAAAACATAAATCCGCTTTCAGTAAAATTACCAAAAGCGGACTTATAATTACTAAATTAAATCTTACTTGATCATACTTGCGATCTCATCAGCGAAATTGTCAACTCTCTTCTCGATGCCTTCGCCACGCTCATAGCGAACGAATTCAACGATCTTAGCACCCTTAGCGATGCTGTCAACATATTGCTGAACATTCATAGAGCTATCCTTAACGAATGTCTGCTCAAGCAGGCAGTTTTCGGAATAATACTTACCAACCTTACCAGCAGCGATCTTTTCCTTAACCTGATCAGGCTTAGAAGCCATTTTAGGATCTTCAGCCATCTGAGCCAAAATGATCTTCTTTTCTTCTTCAAGAACAGATGCTGGAACATCTTCTCTGCAAAGGTAAGGAGGATTCATTGCTGCGACCTGGAGTGCACAATCCTTAGCAGCTGTAAGCACACCTTCTGTAGCTTCTGGAGCTTCAGCCTTAACCATAACGCCGATTTTGCCGCCGCCGTGGATATAAGGAACAAGGATACCTTCCAGACGAACAAAACGGCGAATCTGGAGATTTTCACGAATCTTCAGGAACAGTTCCTGAAGCGCTTCTTCAACTGTCATTGTACCGCCAGCAACAGTGCAAGCTTTAAGAGCATCGATGTCAGCAGGATTCTTTTCAATAATAGTATCAGCTACAGAATTTACAAAAGCCTTAAATTCATCTGTATTAGCAACAAAGTCTGTTTCGGAGTTAACTTCTACTACAGCACCAATTGTATTGTCAGCATTAACCTTAGCTACTACCATACCTTCAGCAGCAACTCTATCAGCCTTCTTAGCCTGATTTGCAAGTCCTTTTTCACGAAGCAGTTCGATTGCCTTATCTACATTGCCGTCAGTTTCCATAAGAGCCTTCTTGCAATCCATCATACCTACGCCTGTCATTTTACGCAGTTCATTTACATCTTTAGCAGAAATATTTGCCATTTTAATTTCCTCCTGTAATATAAATTTATTCGGAAAAACCCGAATATGAGCATTTACATATTCGGGTTTAAAGTCTTATTCAGCAGCAGCTTCCTCAGCGGCAACTTCTTCTGTAGCAGCTTCCTCAGCAGCATCAGCACCCTGTCTACCTTCGATAATAGCATCAGCCATTACGCCAGCGATCAGACGTACTGCACGGATAGCATCGTCATTACCCGGAATTACATAATCAATCTCATCAGGATCGCAGTTTGTATCTACGATAGCAACGATCGGGATGTTCAGCTTCTTAGCTTCTGCAACAGCGATTCTTTCCTTACGTGGGTCAACGATAAACAATGCACCAGGAAGCTTCTTCATATCCTTGATACCACCAAGGAACTTTTCGAGCTTCTCGATTTCAAGCTGTAGCTTACCAACTTCCTTCTTAGGCAGAAGGTTGAATGTTCCATCGTTTTCCATTTCATGGAGCTGTTCCAATCTCTTGATTCTTCTCTGGATAGTTGTGAAGTTTGTCATCATACCACCCAGCCAACGTGCGTTTACATAATAAGCACCTGCACGTACAGCCTCTTCCTTAATGGAATCGCCTGCCTGCTTTTTTGTACCTACAAAAAGTACAGATTCACCCTGTGCTGAAATGTCACGGATGAACATATAAGCTTCGTCAAGCTTCTTTACTGTCTTCTGCAAGTCGATGATATAAATACCATTTCTTTCTGTGAAGATGTACTGTGCCATCTTCGGGTTCCATCTTCTGGTCTGATGACCAAAATGTACGCCAGCTTCAAGAAGCTGTTTCATTGATACTACGCCCATTGTGTAGTCCTCCTAAAAATATTGGTTTTTGCCCTCCGCTCGACCACACTTATGTGCAACTTACAATTGTAAGCACCAACACACAAAAGTCGAACGTGCGAATTGCCTAATTATTATAACACATTATGCCTTTTTTTGCAAGAGAAACAAGCACCCTATGCAAACAAATTTTTCAAACATTATCACGGTATATTTTATCTATACTATACAAGTCAGAAGCTTTTGTCAATTCAACAAGAATCACGTCTTTTCCTATAAGGCGTATATGTTCATACCCTATAATATTTTTCTCTCTTGCACCAAATATGCCGAAGTAACGTGGCTTTCCATAAATTACAAGACCTGTTACAGCTGCTGTCTTTGTATCAAGACATACATCATCTGCATATCCCAGATTCTCGCCGCTTTTAACATTGATAATATCCTTATCCTTTATCTCAGTTAAGCTGCATATCATTCACACCGCCTCCATATAAAGCTTATGCAGGAATGGTTTAGTATATTATGGTTCAAATTGTAATTTTATGGATAAGTCAGAACTTAGTGAAAATTTTTGAATAGTGAAACGTGATCTTTCAATTCAGAAAAACCATTCTTTTGATAGAAATCATATGCGGGGACAGTTCTTTCCGTTTGCAGAAAAATATGTGTTATTTTTTTGCTTTCAGCAAATTTTTCTATTTTGTTTAAAAAATCTGTTCCCAGACCTTTACCCTGTTTTTCTGTATCAATGCAAAATTCAAAAATATAATACTCAGTTCCTGTACACCAATGCATGATATATCCTAATGATAAGCCAATCAATTGGTTGTTTTCGAACAATCCTAAGGATAATGAATTGTTGTTTCCAATTAAATCCTCAATATATTCATGAAGCTGAAGTGAATCGCTCCAATCATCATTCCATGGTTTATTTGAAAAAATGTTAAAAAACAACGCCTTAATTTCTTCAATCTGTTCTACGTCCAGTTCCTTCATTGTAATCATGTTATTTGTCTCCTTCCGTGGTAAATAAATATTTATTACACTTATAATTTATGGTTCTGTCCAATAGCTCCCCTTATGAAAATTTTCGTTGCCAGTAGGATTTGCAGTCAGGCGAAATATAAATTACTGTCATATATTTATACATTATTTCATTTTATTTACGCCAATCTCCACCCACGCAGGACGAAATCCACTGTTTAAGGCAATGTTCCAAGAATGATAATTAGCTATATCTGTGCCATAAAATGGAATGTCGCCTTTTTGTTCTATTGTGTTTTTCAAGAGAGTAACAAGATATGTTCCTACACCCTTTGAACGATATTTAGGCATAACATCTATTCCTATCTGCTGCCAATGCACACTATCTTCTGAACATCCTGCCATGCCCATTATATCATCACCATCATACGCACATACAACTATCCTATCAGGGCGATTCTCATAATATTTATCACATATTGCATTTGGAAAACGCTCATCACCATAAAATTGATTGATATCTTTATCATAAAACCATTTTACAGGATAGTTCTTTTTCGTTTCTTTATATTCTGATGATAAAAACATATGATATGTTTCTGTAAGCGTATATCCATGATTGTTTAGTTCTTTTTCAAGTATCAGTAGATTTGGTATATCGAATAAGTGACAGCCCTGTTTATCATTTATCCATTCTTTTAAAAACGGATGAAGTACTTCAGACGCAGTTATTACAGCATTTTTACCAGTTGTAGCCATATGAAAAAAGTACCCATCATGAGAACAGTATCTTCCACTTTTACTATCGGCAGGCAATGTAATAATATTTTTTTCTCTTTTAAAATCTGTTGGCATACAATTGTACTCAGACGATAAGAGAAATTCTAAATTTTCAAAGTGCTTAAATTTGTTCATTATAGTCACTCCCAAAAGCATCTAATTATATATCCATTTAAATTGTAAGCTCAATTTGATTTCCTTCCAAATCAATTATGCAGCTTTCGTAGTAACCATCGCCAGTAATTCTCGGACTACTTATTACTTTATATCCATCATTTCGTAATTGTTCAGTTAATTTATCAACATTTGATGCACTTCCTAAACTAAAAGCAATATGTATATAACCAGTTCGATTAATATTCTTTTTACTATCAATGATTTGCGGTTTGTTCATTATTTCTAATCTTGTTCCATCATCAAAAGACAAAAAGTATGAACGAAAATCATTGTTTTTGTTATGATATTCATTACTTGAATGAGCTTTAAAATACTTTATAAAAAAGTTTTTAACCGCTTCTAAATTATTAACATACATCGCAACATGTTCAATTTTCATATTTATCTCCTATCATAAGTTTTTATTAATCATAATTGTTTGGAATTAAAAGTTTAGATTCCTTTTTCATAGAATCATAACATAAATAATCATTATCCTTAGTTCTTATAGTATGGTATTCTATTTCTTTGTAACCCCTTTTCAAATAAATCATTTTTGCAGGCATGGATGAATCAATTTTAATTTCATCATAATTATAAGATATTGTCATTTCAGCAAAGTCCAGCAATTCCTTTCCATATCCATTGCCTTGATATTCAGGCAAAACAAATAAACGTAATATCTCATTATTCTTAATTGTAACTGTTCCTACTATATTCTTTTCTAAATTCTCACATAGAAAAACACAATGTTTTTTAATATCATCAATGATATTGTTTTCATTGTGATGATTAATGAAAAACGATACTGCGCCATCAGGATAATAGTGCGGATAAATTTTAGCAATTGTTTTTTGTGTAATTTGCTTTATAATATCTAAATCAGATATTTCTGCTAATTTTATACTCATTTTCTTTCTCCTATAATTTATATTATTAAAAAGTAAAGTCACTTTTAACACAAAGTATTAAAAGTGACTTAAAATAAATCAATTATTATTTTCTCTTAGAAACAGCCTTCTTTACAGTAGATGCAATATTATCTGCACAAAGACCAAATTCTTTCAAAAGATCTACAGCCGGACCTGAATGACCATATTCATCGTTTACGCCAATCTTAATAACCGGAACAGGATTGCACTCTGTAACCGCTTCTGCTACAGCACTTCCAAGACCGCCAATAACACTATGCTCTTCTACAGTTACAATAAGACCTGTTTCAGCAGCAGCTTTACAGATAATATCTTTATCCAGCGGTTTTATTGTATGGATATTGATAACTCTAGCATCAATTCCCTCAGCTTCCAGTTGTTTTGCAGCTTTTATGGACTCTGCAACCATCAAACCTGTAGCAACAATAGTTACATCAGATCCATTTCTTAAAGTAACGCCCTTGCCAAGTTCAAATTTATAATTTTCAGCATCATTGAATACAGGAGCAGCAAGTCTGCCAAAACGCAGATATACCGGTCCGTCTATTTCAACAGCAGCTCTTACAGCAGCCTTTGCTTCAACATCATCAGCCGGATTTATAATAGTCATTCCCGGAATTGTACGCATAAGAGCAATGTCTTCATTGCATTGATGTGTAGCACCATCTTCACCTACAGAAATACCAGCGTGTGTAGCACCAATTTTAACATTCAAATGAGGATAACCAATTGAATTTCTAACTATTTCATATGCTCTTCCAGCGGCAAACATTGCAAAAGTACTTGCAAATGGAATTTTTCCGGCTGTTGCAAGACCTGCTGCGACCCCCATCATATTTGCTTCAGCAATGCCGCAGTCAAAGAATTTTTCCGGATATGCTTTTTTGAAAATACCAGTCTTTGTTGCAGCTGCTAAATCAGCATCCAAAACAACAAGATTAGGATATTCTTCAGCTAATTCAACTAAAACCTCACCATAACTTTCTCTGGTTGCCTTTTTAATTACATCTGCCATATCTTTAACCCTCCAGTTCACTGAGCTTTGCATTTAGCTCTGACATTGCCTGATCGTATTCTTCTTTATTTGGTGCTTTGCCGTGCCAACCCACCTGATTTTCCATGTATGAAACGCCTTTGCCCTTTACGCTTTTTTGAATAATAGCTACAGGCTTTCCTACTATTGTTTCAGCTTCATCAAATGCAGCTTCAATTGAGTCAAAATCGTGTGCATCCATTATGATTACGTGCCAGCCAAATGCAGTAAATTTATCTGTTATAGGTTCAGGTGAACATACCTCACTAATAGGACCATCGATCTGAAGCCCGTTATTGTCAACAATTGCAATAAGATTATCAAGCTTATAATGAGATGCAAACATAGCTGCTTCCCATACTTGACCTTCCTCTACTTCACCATCACCAAGAACAGTATAAACCTTGTATGCAGTATTATCAAGTTTTCCAGCCAAAGCCATTCCGCATGCAGCTGATATACCTTGACCAAGAGAACCGCTTGACATATCAACGCCAGGAGTGTGTATGCAAGGATGACCCTGAAGCATAGCACCAATATGACGAAGTGATTTCAGTTCATCATAAGAAAAAAATCCACGCTGTGCAAGTACTGAATAAAGTGCTGGTGCACAATGTCCTTTTGAAAGAACTAATCTGTCACGACCAGCCATTTCAGGCTGTGATGGATCTACATGCATTTTAGCAAAGTAGAGATATGTCAGAAGATCACTTATTGAAAGTGAACCACCCGGGTGACCTGACTTTGCGTTGAATGTTCCTTCAATAACACCCATACGCACCTTACAGGCAATAGTCTGTAGCTGTTTTTTTGTTGTAGCATCCATTATAATACCTCCATTTTTTTAATTTTGGATTCAATAACTGAAATAAGCTCGGCAATTGCACCTTCATCACATGAAGCTTTCATGACATAATCAGCAGCTTTTTTTACGCAATCTTGAGCATTTGCAGGAGCTGCACCGAAATCGGCATTTTTTAAAAGCTCCAAATCATTATCATAATCACCTGCCGCAGCAAATGTTATATCTTTCATATTCAAAATTTTTCGGCACTCATTAAGAGCACTTCCCTTTGAAACATTTTTTGGCATCATTTCATAAAAGACATTTTCCGAACGTATAAATGACACATCTTTGAAAAATCTATTATCAGAAAATTCTTTAAGCCTGTCAATATCCTGTGGACTCATTGCAAAGAGAACTTTAAACCAACATCCTTTTTTCACGTCATCAATACTGCAAAAAATCGGGTTGATGCAATAATCAGCGTGTTTTTTCTCATATGAATTTTGCTTTATAATATAAGTTCCGTCTGGTGTAAGAATTTCAGCTCCCACTTCTGGAAACTCTCTAAAAATCTCCAATGTAAAATCATATGCATTATCTGACAGCATACAGGAATAAAGTATTTTTTTAGAAACAGGATCATATATACATGCTCCATTGTACATTATTATGGGCATATCAATTTTTAAAGCAGAAACATATTGCATTGCCGACTGGAGTGTTCTTCCTGTTGCGAATGCAAATTTACCTCCTCTGCTTCGAAATCTTTCAATTGCCTCAAAATCAACAGGTGATATTTTCTTATCTGTTGTAAGAAGTGTGCCATCTAAATCTGTCATAAGATAAACTTTATCTATTGATTCAAACATAGAATTCTCCTTTTATCTAAGACTTATTTTTCTAAGCACCTCTTCAAAATAATCTGGCAAGGTACTTGTAAATTCCATATATTCATGGCTTGTAGGATGAATAAACCCAAGTCGTGCAGCATGAAGGCACTGACCATCAATTCCCTTAAACGGTTTTCCATAAACATCATCACCAAGTATAGGATGGCCTATGCTTGAAAGATGAACACGTATCTGATGAGTACGGCCTGTTTCCAATCGAAGCTTTAAATAAGAATAACCTTTATATTCTTCTAATACTTCATAATGCGTAATTGCTGGTTTACTATTTTTATAAGTAACCGCCATCTTCTTTCTGTCAACAGGATGACGTCCTATTGGAGTATTTATTGTTCCAGACTGATCTTTCATATGACCAATACATACAGCATGATATTCTCTTGTGAATGTATGCGCTTCGATCTGAGCCGAAAGTCCAATATGAGCAGCATCATTCTTAGCAACCATGAGCAAACCGCTTGTAAGCTTATCTATCCTATGTACAATTCCAGGACGTATAACACCATTTATACCTGAAAGTCTATCACCACAATGATATAAAAGTGCATGAACAAGCGTGCCTGTATAATTACCAGGTGCCGGATGAACGACCATTCCTTTTGGTTTATTAACCACCAAAAGATCATCATCTTCATAAATTATGTCAATAGGAATATTTTCAGGTACAATTTCTAAAGGAATAGGTTCTGGCATTTCAATAGTTACAGTTTTGCCAACATCAACCCTGTAGTTTTTATTAACAGGATTCCCATCAACCAAAACCTTTTGTTCCTTGATACATGACTGAACAGCAGAACGTGTAAGTCCAAGTGTTGCCTGAAGAGAAAGCCATTTATCCAACCGCTCACCAGACGCTTCTTTTGGAATAGTCAGGGTTATGAGGTCAGGCATTTTCCCTTTCCTCCTCTTTTTCTGGTGAACTATCTGCTATGTTTTTATTATTTGAATTATTTTTTTGCGTATCACTAAAAAGTACGTAAAAAATAAACAGTACAATTCCTATAACAACACAGCAATCAGCAAAATTAAATATTGCAAAGTGAAAAAGTTTTACTTCAATGTAATCTATAACACGGCCATCACGGAATATTCTATCTATGAGGTTTCCTATTCCACCTGCAAAAATTAAGGAAAGACTTATGCTTAAGAGTTTTGAATGGTTTCTATAATGAATTATTCCCCAAAGGCAAATCAATAACATAACGCTTACTATACCTATAAGAAACCATCTCATTCCTGCAAAGCTTCCAAAGACTGCACCGTTATTCTCAAGATAAGTAAGATCAAGTATTTCAAAATTGCCTATATGAAAAAATGGAATAGTCCCCTGTTCCTGCAATATTCCCACAGCCCATAATTTTATAAGCTGATCGATGCCTATAAGAATTGCAGCAGCAATTAGAGAAAAAATAAGCAAATTTATCTCCTTTCTCATTAACAGCAATACAGCAAAATTATATTTAAATTTATCTTATGATTTTACCTAAAAACATCTGCTATACTGCATTAAGATTACAGCCTGCCGAAAAACGACAGGCTGTTTAATTCTTATTACTTTACTACGCCTGCACAACGTGCGCAAAGTGTCTTATGATTTGGATCAGTACCTACACTTGTAGAATAGATCCAGCAACGTTCACACTTTTCACCTTCAGCCTTAGTTACAGTATATACAACCTCTTCAGCATCAGAACGAGTAATTGTTACAGAAGATACAATCAGTATAGTCTTTAAAAGTTCTGAATCATTAGACAGTATTTCATATGAAACATCATCAGCTATAGCAATTGTAACAGAAGCTTCAAGAGATTTACCGATAAGCTTTTCATTACGCTTTTCTTCAAGAACCTTATTTACATCCATACGTGTCTGATAAATCAAATTCCATTTAGTAGTAAATTCATCAGAAGCAGTAAGTCCAGACTTCTTAGGCATATCATTCATAAATACGCTTTCAGTATTATCAGTAGAAGAATGCGGCATAAAACTCCATATTTCTTCAGCAGTAAATGAAAGAATAGGAGCGATCATGCGTGTAATAGCACTGAGTATACGATATATAGCAGTCTGTGCAGCACGTCTTGCAACAGAATCAATTGGCTCACAGTAAAGTCTATCCTTAATTATATCAAGATAGAAGTTGGACATATCAGTTGTGCAGAAATTATGAATACTATGGAAAACAACATGGAAATCAAAGGAGTTATAACCATTTTCTACTTTATCCATAAGTGCATCAAGTTTTATGAGAGCCCAACGGTCAATTTCTTGAAGTTCATCATTAGATACACAATCAGTATCAGGATTAAATCCATCTCCATTGCCAAGATTACCAAGAATATAACGTGCAGTATTTCTGATTTTCTTATAAGCATCGGAGAGCTGCTTTAAGATTTCATTAGAAATTCTAATATCAGAATGATAGTCTGAAGACGCAACCCAAAGTCTTAAAATATCTGCACCATATTGATTTATAATTTCATCAGGCATAATACCATTTCCAAGTGACTTGGATTGTTTTCTGCCTTCTCCATCAACTACCCATCCGTGAGTACATACAGCTTTATAAGGTGCAGCACCTTTGTATACAACTGATGTAAGGAGTGATGACTGGAACCAACCTCTATACTGGTCGGCACCTTCAAGGTAAAGATCAGCCGGCCAGCTAAGACAATCATACTGTTCCATAACAGCACTGTGAGAAACACCACTGTCAAACCATACGTCCATGATGTCATATTCTTTGGTGAATTTGCCGCATCCGCATTCACATTTTACATCAGGTGAAATAAATTCGTCTGCTTCTTTTGTCCACCATGCGTCAGCACCTTCTTTACGGAAGAGGTCAGCTATATTTTTAATAGTTTTGTCATTTACAATAGGCTTGCCGCAATCTGCACAGTAAATAATCGGGATAGGAACACCCCATGTACGCTGACGTGAAATACACCAGTCACTTCTGTCACGAACCATACCTTTTATACGGTCTTCACCCCAGCCAGGTATCCATTTAACACCTTCAATAGCCTTAACAGCCTCATCTTTAAAGTCATTTACAGAGCAGAACCACTGTTCGGTTGCACGATAAATTATAGGCTTATGGCATCTCCAGCAGTGCGGATACTGATGGACGATCTTCTCAGTAGCAAGCATTGCACCGAGTTCGGTGAGTTTAGCGGCAATGGCTTTATTAGCTTCATCAGTATTAAGACCTGCAAATTCTCCAGCTTCTTCAGTCTGAAGACCCTTTGCATCAACACATACGATAATTCCAATATCATCATAGTTCTTGCAAACTTCAAAGTCCTCAACACCATAACCAGGAGCAGTATGAACGCAGCCAGTACCGCTTTCAAGAGTAACATGATCTCCAACAATAACTTTAGAAATTCTATCATAAAGCGGATGCTTTGTTATAATATTTTCAAGGTCACGTCCAAAGAACGAACCTACTGTTTCATAATCAGTAATGCCAGCTGCCTTCATAGTTGAAGCAACAAGTTCAAGAGCCATGCAATAATATTCATCACCGACTTTAACAAGTGTATATTCATAATCAGGACCAACACAAATTGCAAGGTTGCCAGGAATTGTCCATGTAGTAGTAGTCCAAATTACAAAGAACACTTTATCAAGAGGAATATTAAATGAACTAAATACACCCTTGTCATCTGTTACATTAAACTTAACATAAATAGAATAGCACGGATCATTTTCATATTCAATTTCAGCTTCTGCAAGAGCAGTATTACAATCTGGACACCAATAAACAGGCTTAAGACCTTTATACATATAGCCTCTTTTAGCCATTTCGCCGAATACTTCAACCTGTCGTGCTTCATATTCAGGCTTAAGTGTCAAGTACGGGTCGCAATAATGACCAAGACTTCCCAGACGCTTAAACTGTTTCATTTGATTCTGAACATGTGACATTGCAAAGTTTTTGCAGTGACGTCTTAACTCTACAGGCGAAATAGCATTTTTATCAGCACCATTTGCTTTGAGAGCCTTGAGTTCAATGGGCAAACCGTGTGTATCCCAACCTGGAACATATGGGGCACAATAACCATTCATGTTCTTTTGCTTTATAATAATATCCTTAAGTGTCTTGTTAAGAGCTGTACCAAGATGTATCTCACCATTTGCATATGGTGGACCATCATGCAAAATGAACTTAGGCTTGCCTTCATTTCTTGTAATCATCTTTTCATAAAGGTCAGAATCTTCCCATTTCTGAAGAATATCCGGTTCCCTTTTAGGAAGATTGCCACGCATAGGGAAATTTGTTTTAGGTAAATTTAAGGTCGTATTATAATCCTGTGCCATATCTATCGAATCGGTTTCACGCCAAAAGCGAGAAACCCTCCTTTCCATCAAAAATGTTATTAGTCTTCCTCATCAATGAAACTGCGTTCATATGCACCTTGAATAGTCTTTGCAGAAAACTGTGTGGTTGCAAATGGATCGCTCTTTGACGGAGAAGCTGTAATAGTTTCTTCTTTTTCATCTTCATCTAATATCTTAGATGATACACTTGCTGCACTGCTGTAATCAGCTGCAAAATCTAAATCATCCTCTTCTGGCATTGCAGAAAGAACTTCCAAATGTTCCTTGTACATATCGAAAAGAGCCTTTTTAAAATCTGCCACTTTCTTTCTTGCATCTACAAGCTGCTCATGAGCTGCTGCAACTTCTTCCTGATTCTTTTTCAAAAGTGCATCATGCTGAATTGTAACCTCATCCATCATTTCATCAGCCTTTCTCTTGGCTTCTGCAATGATTTCATCAGCACGTTCATTAGCTTCTGCTATTATCTGATGACCCTGACGCTGGGCACCAAGAAGTGCATCTTTAAGTGCGTCTTCATCACGCATATACTCACGAACTTTGTCAGCTAAAACCTGAAGTTTGTTATTGCTATCTTCAAGTTCCTGCTGATTCAATTCAAGTTCATGTTCAAGCTGAGTAAGGAATTCATCAATATCCTCCTGCTTGTAACCAAAAGCTGCTTTTTCAAATCGAAGCTCATGAATATCGTTTGCCGTAATCATAATTTATCCACCTTTCAATGATATTGTTCAATCAATATATGAAGTCTTCCTTTTTTAGAAAGACCTATTACCGTTTTTAATCTAAATTTGCCGAAACCTTTAACTACAAAAACGTCACCTTCGGCAAGCTTTATTGAAGATGAAGTTACTTCTTCATAATTTAACTGAATTCTTCCTTGTTGAATCATTTTAACGGTTTTCTCACGACTTTCTTTTATACTAAGTGCCGCAATAGAATCTATTCTTAGAGATGAAACTGTTCCGTTGATTTCCTGGAAATTCTGCTGTAAAGGCATATTAAAAGTTTCCTCATCTGTTACCTTTACACCGCAGCGTCCGACTTTGGTAATTTCTCTTAACAATGGAACAATAGTATCTGTAACTATTGCCTGTGTTTTATTTTCACCTATTATTATATCGCCAACTGTTTCTCTTTGAATACCACAGGACATAAATGCTCCAAGAAAATCTCTGTGTGAAAGTTTATTGTTGCTGCGATATTTATAAGTTAGACAAACAATAGGTACAGATGCCATATCAGGTTCTTCCCATTCAGGAAATATGCAGCAAATCTTTCTATGAGCATTTTCGTATCCACCCCAAAAAACTACATTTACATCAGTTCTGTTTTTTAAAGCTTTTTCAGCAATAAAGAGCTGCCGCTCATCTAAGAAGCGTGAGAAGCAGCCCATGCAATTACGTTCCGCTCGATCAACCAAATCCTGCAAATGTGCTATAAGGACACGATCTTCTTGAGAATCTGAAAAACTCATTAGACGATTAAAGAATAGATGCCCCGGTTATGTTGTCAGTAACTGTTGAATATGGCTTTCCAAGTTCACTTACAAGCTGATCAACAAGTCCTACATCATGAGGAGTTATGATATATGTTTCATTAGCAATAGGCTTAAGATTACCATTCATTGCATAAGCTACGCCAATGAGGAAATCAATGATTCTTCTTCTTACAGCCTCTGTTGCATCTTCAAGAACGAGAACAACTGTTCTGCCGCCCATGAGATGATCTGCAATTTTCTTTGCATCTGTATATTCAGTAGGCTTTACCAAAATTACCTGTAGAGTAGGAGATGAAAAACTGTTTTGACGTGAAGTCGAAACACTTGAAACAGGCTTTGAAGCTGAGTACGTACTCTTACGTTCTTCATGCTGACCAGTATAGCTGCTGGCAGAACGTATGCTGCCGCTTGTTGTAGTACTGCTTACAGGCGATGAATACGAACTTTCGCTCTTTGCTGGTTCTTCTGTAGTTTGCTTAACATCATCGTTCTCGTCAATAACATCTGTAGGAACAAAGAAATCCTTCAAATTATTCAATAAACTCATTATACTACTCCATTCTCCGCACTTTTATATTTAGCTGAATGAACAGTGCGGACCATATTCAGCCAAGCCGTATATCAAATCGGCTTTAAAGGTTCTTTATTTTTTATGCATAATTTCTTGCACCGAAAAGTGCAGTTCCTATCCGCACAAGAGTCGAACCATACTCGATCGCTTTTACATAATCTCCGGACATTCCCATAGACAAAATATCCATATCTATATTATCCATGTTTTTGGATGAAATGTCAAGATATAATTCTTGCATTTTATAAAGAAATTTTTCACTATTTTGAGAAGGCGGTATTGTCATCAAACCTTTAACATGAACATTCTTCATAACAGCAATTTCTGCAAGAAGCTGTTCAAGATTTTCCGGTGCAACACCGCTTTTGGATTCCTCTTCACCGATATTGACTTCAATAAGCACATTTTGAATCTTTTTGATTTTTTCTGCTTGTTTATCAATTTCAGCTGCAAGTTTCAAACTGTCTACAGAATGAATAAGATCCATATCATTTATAATATATTTAACCTTGTTAGTTTGTAAATGACCTATAAAATGAACTCTTGCAGAAGGATCATAAAAATCCTTTTTTGATTCATATTCTTGTACACGATTTTCACCAAGAAGCTTTATTCCCAAAGATACTGCATGATTTACAGCCTCGGGAGTTACAGTTTTTGTAACCGCCATAAAATCTACATTATCATCGACAGCTCGATATTTTGCCTTTGCTTCCGCAATTTCAGCATAAATATGCCGATAATTTTCAGAAATGTAATCAAAGTCTGTTTTCATATCAATCAGCACCTCCGCTTGCATCAATTCCTTCTACTATAATAGAATCATAAAGCTGCAAATAATCACTGTCCTTATTTACATCCGAAAGAACATAATTATCGCCTTCATAAATTACATCAAGTTTGCGGAAAGAAACTTCCTCTCCATCTAATATATACACACCTCTGTAATTAACAAGTGTTGTAGTTACTTCACCTGTAAGTACATTTGTAGTTTCTTCCGGAATATCTCGAAATCTTATAGCAGTTCTTGGAACTTTAATTCCATCATAATCACCTTTTACAACACGAACACGTTCTGTTCTGTGTTGTACGAAATCAGATGTCATATTTTCACTATAAAGAACAAGCATTGTTTCGTTGTCGCTATCGCCCGGACGAAGTTCTGTAACAGTAGCTTTTGTTGTTGCTGCTGAAGTTGAAAGATGAATGACCACACTGTCACCCACCTGAAAACCGATTTCAGTATTATCTATCATTCCAATCATATACCAGCCATAACTTGCAATGGTCTTGCCGATTATAGTATCGTTCTTAATGCTTTCGTCATTTGTCACTGCCACAATGTCTTGTTTTGTTATTGAATCCAAGTTTGCTATTGACAACTTGTCCTCATATCCATCAGCATAGCTTACAAAATAAGCAGAATCATGTGATACTATTGTGTCAATAGGATTTTGCTGCTGAAGTTTAAGACTTGCGATTTGATCTTCAATCATGGAAATTTGCTCAGTATAATTTGTTGTACCCTGGTTTATTACTATTTGATATGAACCTAAAGTAGTACGAAAATCTTCTTTAGACTGATTCATACTATCAAGCTTTCCAAGATCTCTGTAATATGCTATCTGATTGTAATACTGAGAAACCTGATTTGAAAGCGATGATGGCTGAGCCATTTCGAGAATGCCTGGATTTGAAATTCTCTTTAAAATATCAAGTTCTTCTTCAAGAGATTCAATTTTTTGATTTTGTTCTATTGCAGAATTATTGCCATATATATTAGCAACAGCACCATCTCTGCAAACTTTACCGCCATCCGGTACATTATAACTTACACAGCCTTGTCCGTTGTAAGAGATCACTGATTCATCTCGGACATATACACCCTGAAATGTCGTTGAAAGCTCTGCTGACATAGGCACAGCAGTTTCTGTCTGATAGTTGGTATCAAGAAAATGATAGAAAATTGTGCCTATCATTGCCAGCACCGATAAAGACAAAAGAACAAGCAAAATATTTGTTAATGTGTTTTTCATAAGCAATTATTTTAGTCGTTGGAATCCAGTATTGCTATAGGTCTTACTGGCTTCAATGTTGAGATTGCGTGTTTGTAGACAAGATTTTGAGTCCCTTCGCAATCAAGGATAATAACATAGCTGTCGAACCCTCGGACGATCCCTTTAAACTGAAAGCCGTTTGTCAGAATAATTGTAACCATTATTCTTTCTTTACGAGCTTGATTTAGGAACACATCCTGCAAATTCATCATTTTGTTCATACATATTGCTCCTTTCACTTTGACCTATTTGCAGCCACACTCAAAAGCACCTTAAAAATCAAGTTGACTTCGATGTGACGCTATATTTCTTCATACAAATAGACCTATTCTATATTATATCACAAAATTTTACTCTTGGCTATAACTTTAAGAGATTTTTCTTGAATTTTTTTCAAGTTGTCAGTTTTGTCCAAAATAATCCATGATATATGTTCATTTTTCCTAAACCATGTAAGCTGACGCTTGGCATAATGACGTGTTTGATGTTTAATTTCATCTATGCAGGCATCAAGTTCTGATTTTTTTTCAAAATATGGTATAAGTTCCTTGTAACCTATTGCATTTGATGCTGTTTTCATGCCACCATTTTTCCAAACTTGATATGCCTCATCTACAAGTCCCATCTCTACCATTTTATCCACACGAATGTTTATTCTATCATACAAATCATCACGATTTGCATAATTAAGTCCTATTATACATGATTTATACGGAGTTTCAACAAGTTTGCTTTTTGCTTTATGAATACTGAACTTTTCTCCTGTATCAATACATACTTCCAATGCACGTACTACTCTCACAATATTATTTGGATGAATACCTTCTGCTGCTTCAGGATCTATCGACCTGAGTTTCTCATGAAGTGCATTCGCACCGTTTTCATTTGCAAAAGCCATGAGTTCATTTCTTAGCTTTGGATTTGTATGAGATTCAGAAAATCGTATATTTTCAAGCAGTGATGATACATAAAGTCCTGTTCCGCCTACAATTATTGACAGTTTATTTCTTTTGTGAATATCCCTTATAACATCTCCTGCAAGCTTTACATAATCCGCTACGCTAAACGAATCATTCATATCAAGAAATCCTATAAGATGATGCGGTACATTTTTCATTTCTTCTAAGGTTGGTTTTGCAGTTGCAATATCCATACCTTTATATATCTGCATCGAATCGACTGAAACTACTTCTCCATTATAATATTCTGCCAAAGAAACGCCAAGTGCAGTTTTTCCGGAAGCAGTTGGTCCCACAATAGCAAGTACAGGAATTTTTTCATCTGTTGTCATTTTTCAAATCCTCCTGAATTGCTTTTCAAGCTCATGTTTTGTTATTACAAACATTACCGGTCTGCCATGAGGACAGTGTCGTATATTTTCATTATTATATACCTCTTCGGCAAGCTTTTGAAGTTCTATGATTTCATTATGATCATTCGCTTTTATTGCAGCTTTACAAGCAATTGTGTGTAAAGTATCATCGAGATATGCAGGATTTGGATTTGTCTTTCCAATAGCCATATTGTGTGCAATTTCCAGTACTATCTCTTCGATATTCAATCCTTCTGCAAATATTGGAACTTCAGTAACAAAAACATTTTGAAAGTCTTTATATTCAAATGAAAATCCCATGCCTGACAATAGTTCTTTATTATTTTGCAAAGCATCAATTTCTTCAGCAGAAAGAATAATTTTAATAGGCGTCATAAGCATTTGCTTGTAATGTCCGGCATTTCCAGCTTTAAGTTTTTCAAAGATGACTCGTTCATGTGCTGCGTGTTTATCGAAAATCAAAAGTTTTTCTTCAGCTTCTGCAAGAATATAATTTTTGAATATTTCGCCCACTACTCTTACAGGCACGGCTTTTTTCTCTATAACGTCTATATTATTTGTATCATTATTCTTATGATTTTTAAGTTCTTTTTCTAAATGCGTTTCGTCATATGCAGGATTATCTTTATCTGCTGAATCAGATATACAATTATCTTTCTTGCACTTTGTTTTATTTATAACGTCATTCTGTTTTTTTTGCAATTTCTGCTTATATGATGTTTGTTCTTCGCTTTTAAGCTCGGATTTAATCTCTGATAAATCTACAAGAACAATTTCACTTTCCTTTGAATTTTCTCTTATATAATTATTGCTGCTTTCTAAAACCGGACTTGTAATAGATATAGAACCATTGCTTTTACTTAAATCATCAGTAATTATAGAGTCAAAAGGTATATATTCCTCTTTCTCTACAGATGAATCTAAATGATCGGGAATTTCTGAAAAGGTTTTCTGTTCAAAGGTTGTATCATTAGGTATTGGTGCAGTCCAGTCTGTTACAGACTTTTGAGGTTGAATATGAAATTCATATATTAAACCACTTTGCATGAGTGCATTCTTAATTCCAAAGTAAAGACCATCCAAAACATTTTTTTCATTAGTAAATCTAACCTCTGCCTTTGTTGGATGAACGTTTACATCTATATCAGAAGCGTTAAGAGAGATCATAAGTACACATGATGGAAACTTGCCGCTCATTATTAAATTTTCATATGCACTTTCTAATGCAGTACTGCAAGTTCTTGAACGAATATATCTGCCGTTTATAAAGAAGTTTTGAAATAATCGACTTGATTTTGCATAAAGCGGTTTACAAGTATAACCTGTGACATTTAAGTAACCATCATCAAAATCAACAGGTACCATATCATGTGCAAAATCTTTACCATATATCGCATATATTACAGCATATAAATTATTACTGCCATCTGTGCAGAATTCCATTCTGTTATCACGTATCATTTGAAAAGCAATTTCTGGATGAGATAGTGCTATTTTCTGCACGATTTGACTGACCGCATTTGCCTCAGATACATCTTTTTTCATAAACCGCTGCCGAACAGGAACATTATAAAACAAGTCACGTACAACTATTGTAGTTCCATCCGGACAACCTATCTGTTCAGGCTTGCCATCAGGTACACTTCCATTTATATCATACTTTATTCCAAAGTTCTCTTCTTTTCTCTTTGTAATAAGGCTGACCTTTGAAACAGCAGAAATAGAGGCAAGTGCTTCACCACGAAATCCAAGAGTATATATTTTATCAAGATCATCTTTAACACTTATTTTGCTTGTAGCGTGACGAAGAAAGGCTGTAGGAACATCTTCCGGCTGTATACCGCATCCATCATCAGTAACACGCATATAAGTAGTACCGCCACGCTTTATCTCAACAGTAATATGTTTAGCATCTGCATCAACAGCATTTTCTATAATCTCTTTTATAACAGACGCAGGTCGTTCGATGACCTCACCTGCTGCAATAAGCTCCGATATTTCTTTACTAAGTACAGATATATGTGACACTGCAATACACCTCATTTATAGTTTTTATATACAGATTTTTATATTATGCTTTCCATGGACGCTTTTTCTCTGTCCAACCTTTTCTTTTCCAATAGTTTGCATCAACTTCATTAAGACCATGTTTCTGCATTTGACGAATGACAGAAAAAAACATTTTGGTTTTGACAGATGGTTTGATATGTCCTTGAGCTGCTTTTATTTTATTTGCTAATGAATCAAGTTTCTTTTCTATTTTTTGTTTCTTTTTGGAGTTTACTCTATCCCATGAAGTTTCCATAACAGCAATGCCATATTTATAAGTTTTGGCAACTCCCCAAAAAAATGTGCTGTGAGCCATGTCTTTATTTGTACTCCTCATTCCTGCGCCGGCAGCTGTGGAAATGCAAACAGCTTGTTTGGAAAACATCTT
The DNA here is from genome assembly GCA_947566125.1 of uncultured Ruminococcus sp. Lineage (GTDB taxonomy): Bacteria > Bacillota > Clostridia > Oscillospirales > Ruminococcaceae > Ruminococcus_C. The sequence continues at coordinate 71,083 of CANOIR010000002.1, forward strand.
TTCTTCAGGACGATGTACCATCCATCGCCAACCATAATGGTCAAGAAACGCTTTCATAGCTCCTGTTGTATGATATACATAGACAGGACTTGCAAGTATAATTACATCTGCATTATCAATTGCCTGTGTAATTGGAGATATTTTTTCAAAATGCGGACATTTTGTTTCAGATATACCAAAACAAGCAGTACAACCAATACAAAACTCTCCGAAGTCTTTTGGTAAGAAAAACTCTTTTACTTCACCATTCAATTTTTTTGCCAATAATCTTGCAATATTACAGGTGGAGCCTTGATGACTTTGGCCATGTATTATTGTTATTTTCATTTTATTGTTTCCTTTTCAGTTCTGATTTATCTGCTCACTCCGTATGTTTTAAATTACGTTTCACGAAGAAGCTGTAGTGCGTCAACAAGCAGCTCTCTGCACTCATCATCTGAAAGTTCATCAGGATTTGTTCTTTTAATCATATTTATAGCCTGCTCACGTTGCAAATCAGAAAAGCTTATCTGACCAGTATCATTTTTTACAATACTTTTTTCTTTTGCAGCATTAAGTTCCATTTCTGTAAGAAGTTTTCTTGCACGTTTTACTACCTGATCTGGAAGTCCTGCAAGTTTTGCAACTTCTATTCCATAGCTGTCATCTACTCCGCCGGGAACAATTTTCCTGAGAAAGCGTATTGAATCGCCATGCTTTTTTACTGCAATGCTATAATTTTTTATACCATCTATAGAATTTTCCAGCTCTATAAGTTCATGATAATGTGTAGCAAACATTGTTTTGCAGCCAATCTTTTTACTGCTGATATATTCTGCCACAGCTCTTGCAATGCTTATTCCATCAAACGTTGATGTACCTCTTCCGACTTCATCAAGAATAACAAGACTGTTTTTTGTTGCATATTTAAGTATGTCAGAAACTTCACTCATTTCAACCATGAATGTACTCTGACCTGATGTTAGATCATCGGATGCACCAACTCTTGTAAATATCTTATCTACAACAGATATTTTTGCATATTCAGCTGGAACAAAACAGCCGATTTGTGCCATCAATGTTATAAGTGCTACCTGACGCATATATGTTGATTTACCAGACATATTAGGACCGGTTATAAGCATCATGCGGTTATCTTTTAAATCAAGATAAGTATCATTTGGAACAAAAAGTTCATCACAAAGCATTTGTTCCACTACAGGATGACGACCATTTTTTATTTGAATAGAACCATCCAGAGCGATTTCAGGTCTTGTATATCTGTTTTCAATTGAAATGTTTGCAAAAGAACAAAGTACATCAAGCTGAGCTACAGCGTTTGCAGTTTCCTGAACGCTTTTAAGTTCAGCTGCAAGACTTTCTCTTATTTCTAAATAAATAGCTTCTTCAAGTCTAAGTGCTTTTTCCTTTGCGCCCAAAATATCATTTTCCGTCTTTTTCAGTTCATCTGTAATAAATCTCTCGCAATTTGTAAGTGTCTGCTTACGGACATAATGTGGCGGCACCATATCATAATATGAACGTGTTACTTCAAGATAATATCCAAACACACGGTTAAATCCTATTTTTAAATTTTTTATGCCTGTACTCTCCTTTTCCCTCTGGAGAATATCATCAAGAAGTTCATTGCCACCGTTCATTATAAGACGTAAATGGTCAAGTTCATTGTTATAACCCTCAGCTATAACTCCGCCGTCTTTTATACTTACAGGTGGATTGTCAACTATTGCACGGTCAATAAGATTTGCCACAGAATCAAGTGGAGAAATTTTTTTATCAAGTGAATTTAAAAGTCTTATCCCGTCAAATTTTTTGAGCTCTGCTTTAATTAAAGGAAGCTGCCTTGCAGTAGCTGAAAGTGATTTTAAATCCCTTGGAGTTGCTGTCATATAAAGTACACGTGTCATAAGACGTTCAAGGTCGTATACATTGCTTAAAATATCACGCAGTTCCATAAGGCAAATACTGTTTTTTATAAATGCAGCTACTGCATCGTGACGAGCTATAATCTTAACCGGCTGAATAAGTGGCTGTTCTATCCAATTTTTAAGCATACGTCTGCCCATAGAAGTTTTCGCATCATTTACAAACCAAAATAAAGAGCCTTTCTTTTCTTTGCCTCTAATTGTTTCGGTAAGTTCAAGATTGCGTCTTGCATTTAAGTCGAGCTGTACATAGGATTCAGAATCACATATTTCGATTGAAACAAATCGTCCAACAGTATTTCTTTGAGTATCACGTATATAATCAAGCATTGCACATACAGCACAAAAATCAGCACCATCTGTAGTAAGTCCGAGCATTTCCGGATTACTACATCCAAGCTGATTGCATACGAATTCTCCATTTTTCTTAGGTGAAAAGCAAGATTCATCACGCATAGTAACTGTACATTGAAGACGTACTTTAATAAAATTCATAACCGAATTAAAGCCGGCAGCTTTTTCTGACAAAATCACTTCAGCAGGTGACAGTCTTGATAATGCATCTATTATTTTTTCTTCCTGCATTGATGTTATAGGACGCATTGCCTGAAGTTCGCCGGTTGAAATATCTGCAAAACATATACCGGCATTACCGTTTTCATCTGTATAAATACAGCCTATATAATTATTTGAACCATCTTCAAGCATGCTGCTCTCAATAAGCGTACCTGGTGTTACAATACGCACTATGCCACGTTCAACTAAACCCTTTGATGCAGCAGGATCGGTAAGCTGCTCACATATTGCAACTTTATATCCATTTTCAATAAGCTTTTTTAAATAAACGTCTACGCTGTGATACGGAACACCGCACATAGGAGCACGTTCTTTCAAGCCACAATCTCTTCCTGTAAGAGTTAGCTCTAAAACTCGTGAAGCTTCAATAGCATCATCAAAAAACATTTCATAAAAGTCACCCAAGCGATAAAACAATAGACAGTCTGGGTTAGCTTCTTTTACAGAAAGATAATGCTGCATCATTGGTGAAAGTTTTTCTTTATCGATATCGATTGTCATAATTTATGCTCCTTGAAATAATTAGTGACAACTAGCACTACAGCCTGCACAATTGCCATTGCAGCCTTCGTTATCGGCATGGCAAGTTTCTGGGTCTTCGCCATTAAGGCTTAATGTGATAATTGCATCAACATCATTTATCATAGCATCAAGTTCTTGCTTTGCAGCCTGAAATTCTTTCATTCCCTCTGTAGAAATTATCTCATTATATTTTGTGTCAAGCTCCTCCTCCCATTTTTTCAGCTTCTCAGTATTGGGATTTTCTTTTTCCGATTCACGCTGATAATTCATTCGTTCAAGCTGAAACTGCCCTATTTGATTTTGGAGTTCCTTGTTTTCATCATTTGCTTTTTTAGCTTCTACATAACGCTTATATCTGCAATCTTCCTGAATGCATTTTCCAAGATTTCTAACTGCTTCGATTACTGTCATATTTTATACCTCCTCAAACAAGTTCGCCGCTTACTGCCCAATTACGAGCATCTGTAATTTTAACATTTACAAATGTTCCAATAAGAGATTTATAACCTTTAAATTCAACTATTGTATATGCACTGCTCTTACCAAAAAGCCATCCTTCTCCCTGCTTGCTTTCTCCTTCTACAAGCACACGAACAGTTTTTCCTATAAATCTTTTATAATTTTCTGTTGCCACTTCTCTTTGAAGTTTTAGAAGTCTTTCCATACGATGTCTTTTTTCTGAATCAGTTGTAACATCTTCCATTTCAGCGGCTACTGTACCACTTCTTTTTGAATATATAAATGTGAAAATATTATCAAATTTAACCTCTTCGACAAGCTTTAACGTATCACAAAATTCCTCTTCGGTTTCATTAGGAAATCCAACCATTATATCACTTGACAGTGCAAATCCTTCACTTCTTTCACGAAGATAATTTACTGTTTCAAGATATTTTTCTGCTGTGTAATGGCGGTTCATACGTTTTAAAACAGAATTGCTTCCGCATTGAACAGGCAAATGCAGATGCTTTCCGACTTTATCACATTCAATAATAGCATCAAGAAGATCTGTGCCGGCATCTTTTGGATGCGATGACATAAATCTTATCCAAAAATCACCATCTATATCATTAAGCCTTCTAAGAAGCTGTGCAAAGGTCATTCCATCTTTTAAATCATTGCCATATGAATTTACATTCTGACCTAAAAGCATTATCTCCTTATAGCCTTTAGCTACAAGTTCTTCTACCTCATGAACTATAACATCAGCACTTCTGCTTCTTTCTCTTCCTCTTACATACGGCACTATACAGTATGTGCAGAAATTATTGCAGCCAAACATTATCGGTACAGAGGCTTTGAAATTACTTTCCCTTATCTGATAATCAGCACCGAATTCTTCATTGTATTCTTTTGTATCATATGCAAGTTTATTACCTTCATAATGTTCAAGCAAAAGTTTTGGAAGTTGACTCAAAGCAGATGTACCAAAGAGAATATCCACAAAAGGATAGTGATTTTTTATTTTCTCTATAGTCTTAGGCTCAGATGCCATACAACCGCATAATGCAATAATAACATCAGGATTTTCCTTTTTATACTTTTTCATATTTCCAAGTGTACCATAAACCGTATCCTCTGCACTTTCACGGACTGCACAGGTATTCAAAAGTATAAGATCAGATTCTTTATAGTCATCTGTAAATTTAAATCCCAGTGATGAAAGTATGCCTTTTATCTTTTCACCATCCGAAACATTCAGCTGACAGCCAAAGCTATGTACATAAGCTATAGCACCTTTTTTACAATACATTTTTAAATATTTAATAACTTGATTTGCGATTTCAGATTCTTTTACATCACACGCTTTAATACTCATTTATAAACCTCACTTTAAAACATGGTATTTCAATCATTATTATAACACATGATATTTTATTTTTCAAGCTGTTTTTAAATGAAAGCTACTGTTTAAATACATTTTTATTTTAAGACGAGAAAATTTTCTATGCTTTATCATATGACTTGATAAATGTGATAAAATATGATATTATTTATAGGAATCTTTCTTTTATTTTTCAAATAAATTGCAGGCAGCTGTCACTAATAATACACAAGACATGAATATAATAATAAAAAATCCGCAAAAGCTGATTTAGTTAAAAAACTTACCGTTTCTTTAATGAAACGGACCAAAAACAGACGCAGCTAACAGCAGCGTTTTACATATATTTATGCCGACAGCCACTCTCCTGCTGCCGGCATTTTTCATAGGCTTATTTTTATTATAGACAAGATGGACAAATTTTAAAGGAGATAATAAAATGCAATCAATTTACGGAAATCAACGATATTATTCATTAAGCAATTATTATAAAAAAACATTTGGCTCACGTGTTATGAAAGCAGTCATTGATGGCGGATTTTCATGCCCGAATAAAGATGGCACATTAAGCCATACCGGGTGCCTTTTTTGTGATGGCGGAAGCGGATATTTTACAAAATCTGGCTCAATAACCCAGCAACTCATTTCAGAGAAAAATAGAATCAATGCAAAATATCCAGATGCTAAACTAATTGCATATTTTCAAGCAAATACAAATACATATGCACCTGTAAGCAAACTGAAAAAGATATACGAAGAATCACTTTCGTTTCAAGATGTAGTTGGAATTTCAATTGCGACACGTGCTGACTGTATTTCAGATGAAGTGTCTTTGTATTTGAAAGAATTATCTGAAAAGACTTGGCTGACAATAGAACTTGGACTTCAGACCATTCATGAATCAACCGCAGAAAAAATGAATCTTTGCTGCCAAAGAGAGCTTATCAAAGAATGTACATTTAAGCTAAAAAAACTTGGTATAAGAGTTTGCCTACATGTAATAAATGGACTTCCGGGCGAAAGTATTGACGATATGCTAAAAACAATACAAACAATTGCCGTATGGCAACCCGATGGTGTTAAACTCCAACTGCTTCATGTAATAAAAGATACACCTCTGGAAAAAATTTATCAAAACACTGGATTTCATATTCTTACCGAAGATGAATATGTAAATCTCATAGTAGAACAAATAAGATTTCTTCATCCTGAAACTGTATGTGAAAGACTAACTGGTGATGGCGATGCACAAAAGCTTGTTGCTCCCATGTGGAGTAAAAACAAACGCCATGTTCTAAATCGCATTTCTCAAAGGATGAAAGAAATTAACAGCATTCAAGGTGATAAATATCACTCGGAAGATTCATCGTATTCTGCAATATAAGGAAGATTTCTGTAATATTCGCCACAATCAAGTCCATATCCTATTACAAATTTATCCGGTATAGTAAACAAAGTCATATCAGCATTAAAATCAACTTCACGTCTTGACGGTTTGTCCAGCAAAGTTATTACATGAAATGATAAAGGATTTCTCTTTTTTAAAAGTTCTACAATATCTTTTAAAGTTCTACCTGTATCTATAATATCTTCTACTATTACAACATTATATTTACTTATATCTTGTGTTAGATCAAGTGTTATTTTTACATTGCCGCAAGAATATGTGCCGTCATAGTAACTGCTTGCAGCCATAAAACCTATCTCACAAGGCACACTCACTTCCCTACATAAATCAGCCATAAATACAAAAGCACCTTTTAAAATGCTAACAAGCAAAATTGGCGAGCCATCGTATAAAGTATCTATTTTCTTGGCAGCAATTTTTATTTTTTCCTTTATTTCGTTTTCAGTAATAATTACTCTTTTTATACATTTCTCATATTTATCTGATGAAATAATTTCCATGATAATATACCTCTCCTTTATATTATATTTTAACTTAGAATAGATTTTATTAACATGATCACTATGTGGATAGACTTTCATATTATAACATATAATTATGAATTATTTATAATTGTATTTATATGTTAATCAAATAGTAATAATTATTTGTTATAATACTAATATCAAGTGCTATATGGCACGTTTTTAGGAGGAATATTTATTATGAGATTAAAAGACAAGGTAGCTATCATCACTGGCGGCAGCAGAGGTATTGGTTTTGCAACTGCAAAAGCATTTTTAAAGGAAGGTGCAGCTGTAGCTGTTGCGGCAAGTTCACAAGCTAATGCGGACAAGGCAGTTGATAAATTAAAAGCAGAATATCCAAATTCTTCAATAATGGGAATCAGTCCTGCACTTGGTGATTTTGAAAGCGTAAAAAATGCATTTAATAGTGTATATGAAAAATTTGGAAAAATTGATATTCTCGTTAACAATGCTGGAACATCTGAAAGCACTCCTCTTGCGAATTATACTGATGAGCTTTTTTCAAAGGTAATGACTCTTAATGTAAATGGTGTATTTAACGCAACAAAAGCAGCATCTGACATTATGGCAGAAGGCGGCAGTGGTGTTATTCTTAATACATCTTCAATGGTAAGTATATACGGTCAGCCAAGCGGTGTGGCTTATCCTACATCAAAGTTTGCGGTAAACGGATTTACAGTATCTCTTGCACGTGAACTCGGTCCAAAAGGTATTAGAGTAAATGCTGTAGCACCAGGAATTACTGAAACAGATATGATGAAAGCTGTACCAAAGGAAGTTATCGAACCTCTTATTGCAAAAATTCCTCTTCGCAGACTTGGACAGCCTGAAGATATTGCAAATGCATTTGTTTTCCTTGCATCTGATGAAGCCTCTTATATAACAGGTGTTGTTTTAAGTGTAGATGGAATGGCAAGAGATTAAAATTTATATTTAGATTTAAAAGTGGCTGTTGCAGAGATTTGAGTTGCAACAGCCTTTTTTGTTTTTATTTACAAAACAATCATATCGCCTCCTGGTTAATGTCATTAAGCTAAGTCGAGGGTTTCTAAATACAAGAATCCCTAAAGCATGAATGCACCGTGTTTTAGGGATTCTTCGTAATCCTTGCAGGTACGCATTTTCAATTTGTGGAGGCGATACACGACCTCTTAGATATGCGTATTTTTAAGATTTCCGTAGTGCGACATCACACAGATGATTATGCTTTTTAGAGTATTAGGAGTTCAGCAGAAAGTTTTATTGATATGAATAATAGATGTTTCATTAATGCAAAATTTGATAGAAGAATGACAATAAATGATTAGTAGAGAAAAACAGTGTGTGATATAATCATATCAACGAATAAGAAAGAAGGTATAACAATGCAGAAAAAACAGGTTTTTAATCCTTTTCTTCCACTAAATGAATATATTCCGGACGGAGAGCCACATATTTTTGGTGACAGAGTATATATTTTTGGTTCGCATGACAGAGAAAGCGGATACACTTTCTGTATGGAAGATTATGTGACATATTCAGCCCCCATTGATGACCTATCAGATTGGAGATATGAAGGGGTGATTTACAAATCGTCACAAGACTCTAATTATCCTAATCTTAAATATATGTTTGCTCCTGATGTTGTTCAAGGAAATGACGGAAAGTATTATTTATATTACTGCATGGCTAATGATTACGGCTGCGGAGGTTATACAGGACCTATAAGTGTTGCTGTGAGTGACAGTCCAGCAGGAAAATATAAATTCTTAGGATATGTAAAAAATCCTGACGGAACACCTATGATGAAATATGTCTGTTTTGACCCTGCTGCAATAAATGATAATGGAATAATACGTATTTATTATGGAACTCAGTACGGATATGAAGAGCAAGAAAATTTTTTCGAAAATGAAAAATACATAAACGAAGAAATTGAAATGTTCGGAAGAACAAAAGAGGAAATTCTTTCATATCCTGACAGCATCATGGGACCTTCAATGGTTGTTCTTGAAGATGATATGCTTACTGTTAAAGAAGAAGCAAAGCATATTATTCCGTATAAAGTTAAAGGTACTTCTTTTGAAAAGCACCCGTTTTTTGAGGGTTCATCAATGAGAAAGGTCGGAGATAAATATTATTTTATTTATTCTTCATGGCAGAATCACGAGCTTTGCTATGCAACAAGTGATTATCCCGACAAAGATTTTGTATTTGGTGGAACAATTGTTTCAAACGGTGACATTGGATATAACGGAAGAACTGAGTCAGAAAGACTCAATATGACAGGAACAACTCATGGCAGTATTATTCAAATAGATAAACAATGGTATGTTTTTTATCATCGTTTAACACATAAATCTGATTACAGCAGACAGGCTTGTGCTGAAAAAATAAATATTAATCCTGACGGTACTATTTCGCAGGTTGAAATAACAAGCTGTGGTCTTAACGAAGGACCTTTAAAAGCAGAAGGCGAGTATCCTGCAATTATTGCCTGCAATATAACAAATGGACATATGCCGCATGGTTCAAACAGTATATATACATTTCCGTTTCCTAATGTTACAAATATTGGCGAAGAAAGATTTATTGCAGAAGTTGAAAACGGAACTCTCATAGGTTATAAATATTTCAGATTCAGCAACACAAACAATATTGCTGTTACAATAAGAAAAGAAACTGAAAATAACAAAGTTAAGGCAGATATTCCAAAGCGTAAAGATAAAAGATTTGATGATGAAATAGAAAGATGCATGAATTCTAAAAATAATTTGGAAGTGCCAGAAAAATCATATATTGATATTTTCACAGAAGAAAAAGGAAAGCCTATTGGAAGAATATCAATACCTGATGATCTTAATGAACAGTGGTGCAGAATTAACGGAAATGTAGATATTTCTAATGGAGTATATCCGTTATATTTCGTATACCATGGGAAAAATACTATACAAATAAAAAGCTTTGATTTTATCGGAGGTTAAAAAATGAAAGAATATTTTAAAAACATAGGAAAAATCCATTATGAAGGTAAAGACAGTACAAATCCACTTGCGTTTAAGTATTACAATCCGGACGAAATAATTTTCGGCAAAACTATGAAAGAACAGCTCAAATTTGCTTTATCATGGTGGCATACGATGGACGGCGATGGAACAGATATGTTCGGATGTGGAACTGCCGATAAATCGTGGGGAGAACCAGACAGCGTAAAGCGTTCAATAGCAAAGGTTGATGCTGCTTTTGAGATAATGACAAAGCTTGGAATAGAATATTTCTGTTTTCACGACAGAGATCTTTCTCCAGAATATGGAACTCTTGCTGAAACTAATGAAAAACTTAATGAAGTTACTGATTATATCGCAGAAAGAATGAAAGAAGATTCCTCAAAGAAGCTTTTATGGGGTACTGCAAAATGCTTTGACCACCCACGTTATATGCACGGTGCAGCGACTTCTCCTTCAGCAGATGTATTTGCATATACAGCTGCACAAGTAAAAAAAGCGGTTGAATCAACTGTTAAACTTGGTGGAAACGGATATGTTTTCTGGGGTGGCAGAGAAGGTTATGAAACACTCCTTAACACAAATATGGGACTTGAACTTGATAATATGGCAAGACTTATGAGAATAACAGTCGATTATGCACGTTCAATTGGATATAAAGGCGATTTCTACATTGAACCCAAACCAAAGGAACCAACAAAACATCAGTATGATTTTGATACATCAACTGTACTCGCATTTTTAAGAAAATATGGTCTTGAAAATGATTTTAAAATGAATATAGAAGCAAATCATGCAACACTTGCAAAGCATACATTTCAGCATGAACTTAGAGTAGCAAGAGAAAACGGCGTATTTGGTTCAATTGATGCAAATCAGGGCGACCAACTCCTTGGATGGGATACTGACCAGTTCCCGACAAATGTATATGATACTGCATTTTGTATGTATGAAGTTCTTAAAGCAGGTGGATTTACAAACGGCGGTCTGAACTTTGATTCAAAAGCAAGAAGAGGTTCTTACACTCATGAAGATATTTTCTACAGCTATATTGCAGGTATGGATTCATTTGCTCTTGGTTTAAGAATTGCTGCCAAGATGATTGAGGATGGCAGAATAGATAAATTTATTGAAAACAGATATTCTTCATGGACAAGCGGAATAGGTAAAGAAATTATTGATGGAAAAGTTTCTATGGCTGATCTTGAAAAATATGCACTTGAAAAAGGTGAAGTAACTGAAAGCCTTTCAAGTAGCAGACAGGAGATGCTTGAATCAATTGTAAATAACATAATGTTCAGCCTGTAATTCAATGAGAGAGGAGTATTTTATGGCTTATGTTATAGGTATTGACTGCGGAACAGGCAGTACAAAAACGGTTCTTTTTGATGAAAACGGTAAAATTATCTCCTCGGCTGCAATAGAATATCCGATTTATCAGCCCCAAAACGGTTATGCAGAACAAAATCCTGTCGACTGGAAAAATGCTATGCTTGATACTTTGAAAAAAGTTATATCCACAAGTGGGGTTGATAAAAAAGCAATTAAGGGCATAGGCATATCAGGACAGATGCATGGACTCGTTATGCTTGATAAAGATAATAATGTAATCAGAAACTCTATTATCTGGTGTGACCAGAGAACTTCGGCAGAAGTAGAACAGATGAACTGCATAGTTGGACATGAAAAATTTATGGAAATTACTGCTAACCCTGCTCTTACAGGCTGGACTGCCTCAAAAATTTTATGGGTGAGAAATAATGAACCTGAAAATTATGAAAAATGTCGCCATATACTTCTTCCAAAAGATTATCTCAGATTTATCTTAACAAGTGAATATGCAACTGATGTTTCAGATGCTTCTGGAATGCAGCTGATGGACGTCTCAAAAAGATGCTGGAGTAAGCAAATATGCGATTTACTTGAAATAGATATGAATATGTTTCCGAAAGTATATGAGTCTTGTCAGGTAACAGGAACTCTTAGAAAAGAAATAGCTGAAATGCTAGGACTTGAAGAATCTGTTATTGTTGCAGGAGGAGCCAGCGACAATGCAGCAGCTGCTTTAGGTACAGGTGTTTATGAGGACGGAAAAGCATTTACAACGATTGGTACATCGGGAGTTGTATTTGCACATACTTCATCTCCTGTAATTGACCCAAAAGGAAGAGTGCATACCTGCTGTGCGGCTGTACCTGACTGCTGGCACGTTATGGGTGTAACTCAATCAGCAGGACTTTCGTTAAAATGGTTTCGGGATAATTTTTGCACATCTGAAAAGGAAACTGCTGCTCTTCTTGATAAAGATGTTTATTATATTATGGATAAGGAAGCAGAGTCAATTCCAATAGGATCTGAAAAACTTATATATCTTCCGTACCTTATGGGTGAAAGAACACCTCATCTGGATCCTTATGCAAGAGGAGTATTTTTCGGTTTATCATCTTTCCATACAAAAAAACATATGCTAAGAGCAATAATGGAGGGCGTTTCTTATTCACTTCGTGACTGTATTGAAGTATTCAGAGAAATGAATATTGAAATAACTGATATGGCTGCCTGCGGAGGCGGGGGAACATCTCAGCTGTGGCGTTCGATGCTTGCAGATATTTACGGCTGTAATGTAAATACTGTTGATTCAAAAGAAGGTCCGGCACTTGGTTCAGCTATTCTTGCTATGACTGCCTGTGGAATATACAGAAGTGTACCTGAAGCCTGCAAGGCTGTTATAAAAACAGATAAAACTCAGTATCCAAATGAAAAAAATTCTAAGATATATGAAAAGTATTATTCCTTATACAAAGAGATATATCCTGTTCTTGAATTAGAATTCAAAAAGCTTTCGTTAATATAATAATAATTTTAAAAAGCCTGATTTTTTGTTTAAATCAGGCTTTTTTACTTGATATGAAATTGAAAATATGATAAAATATTGTATATAAACTTGAAGGAGATCAATACTTTATGCCTATTAATAATATCAATGGTGATTTTGAAACAGTTGATTTTGCTGAGAACCGACATATAATTGTTTATGATAATATTCAAAATGAAGAATATCCTGTTCATTGGCATAACAGCATTGAAATAGTCATGCCTCTTACTGAAAAGTATACTGTAAACTGTTTAGGAGAAAAATATATTCTGAATGAAAGAGAAATACTGATTATCCCTGCCGGAACACTTCACCGGATAGATGCTCAGAAAGGAAGAAGAATTTTTTTGCTTATGGATTATAGTACAATTTCCTGTAATCCTGCTTTAAACGGTATTTCAGCATTTATTCAGTTACCTATACATCTTTCTATTGAATCTGATGAAGAAATTCTTTCAAAGCTGAATTATATGATTCAGGAGATTTACAGAGAATATTTTGATTATAATGCAACAAGTGAAATATATATTTATATCAAATTTCTGACACTTTTATATGATGTAATCAAATATAAAATATTAGGAAATAACAGAACCAAACCGAGTGAATCCGATAAAATATTTGAGATGATTATAAAATATATTAACAAAAATTATATGAATGACATAAGTCTTGATACCCTTGCAAAAGTTTCAGGTTATAGTAAATTTTATTTTTCAAGAATGTTTTATAAATATACAAACTCATCTGTTCCAGATTTTATAAACAAACGCAGAATAAAGGCATCTGAGCTTCTGCTTGCAGATGGTAAATACAGTGTTACAGATATTGCTGGATTAACAGGTTTTTCAAGCATTACCACATTTAACAGAGTTTTTAAAAAAATAAACGGATGTACGCCATCTAAATTCAGAAAATTCAATATGGAAAATCATATTTATATTTTTTGAATTTTTTATTTTTAATTCAGGATAACAGTCAACAAAATATAGAGCTTGTTATTTTTATCAGAGTATATTGCCATAATGCCGTGGAATTCTTTTGCTCTGCGGTCAACATTATGCGTACATGATCTGTCCTTTTCATTTCCTGTTATGCAAAAGAAGTTAAAAAATTCTTTTGCAACAGAACTTTTACAAGACTTGAAAGTAGGAAACCAAAGCGAACCGAACATACTCGCGGCCCTTGAAAACAAATCTAGACTTTATTACATCTCATTAATAAAAGCTGCCTGATTTTCTTAGTTCAGCTTTATACAAATTTTATAAATTATGTCCAGTCTTATTGACAATTTCAATATTCCTTTGCAGGATTGTCTGCCATTTATTCTCTTTATAATCTACGTTTAACGACAGAAGGAATACCGCCATTTGCGGAACAGATACGGCGGTTATGCCAGTAACTCATATAATAACGCCCAATTTTAGTTTTAAGTTTTTCAAGAGTGTAGTTTTCGATTTTGCGAATAAAACAATTCAATTTTCATTCACGTGTGGACTCTTTTAGAAAATGCAATGAAAATAAAGAAAAATCGCCCCCCTATACGGAAAGCGATTTCTAGTCTGCATATAGCAAAATTCACGTAAATCCGAACAATCCCAAAAATGCGTGACTTTTTAAAATATAAAATTGGTGGAGGCGAGGAGAATTGAACTCCTGTCCGAAAACCGATTCATGTAACTTTCTACGAGCGTAGTTTATCTACTAAAATTCCCTCAGCTCACCGCCGACAAACAGGCTGAAAGAAGAGGTATCCCAAATACATTTCTGCGGTGTGGGATTGCCGCTGAAACGTTCACCACTAAGATGATGCCCTAGAACAGGTCGTGGTAATCCTGCAATGGACAGTAGCTGACTTAGGCAGCTACCTGTACGCTCTTGTTAAAGCTTACAGAAATGTTATTTTTAGCGTTTAATTTTAAACGTGCTTGATTTTTAAGAGATCCGGCAAACTCTGCTCGCTTATCGCACTTTACAATCCCCGTCGAAACCGTTACGCCCCCATAAAAGCTTCCTTAATGGAAGCTTTCTTTTATGGCTCTGCCAATTTGACGCTGTGCATCCTTTTTAGCAGCACTTTGACGTTTATCATAAAGTTTTTTACCCTTGCAAAGACCTATTTTTACTTTTACTTTAGAATCTTTAAAATAAAGTGACAATGGAACAAGTGTAAGACCGTCTTGTTTAACTTTACCGAAAAGACGTAAAATTTCACGCTTATGCATAAGAAGTTTTCGTACTCTTCGTGGATCCGTTCTTGCAAGTCCATCTTTTTCATAAGGTGATATATGCAGACCCTTTAAAAAAAGCTCTCCATTTTCAATATCACACCAACTATCTTTTAGATTTACATTTCCAAGCCGAATTGATTTTACTTCATTTCCTTGAAGTTCTATTCCAGCTTCCATATCTTCCAATATAAAATATTCGTGACGTGCCTGACGATTTTCACTTATGAGTTTTGTGCCCTTCGTGATCATTTTACAAATCCTTTCAGATGATTTGGCTTATAATTATATCATATTAAGCATCTGATGTCTATATAATATATATAAACACTATGTGAATTTTTTTATTCTTCGCCATGTATTCCCATACGCTCAAATACCGCCCTATATCCTTCTTCGCCATTTTTTATGCTTCTGTTTACACGACTTATTGTAGCAGTTGATGCACCTGTTTCAGCAACTATATCGGTAAAAACATGATGAGTATATAGCATTTTTGCTACGTGCAAACGCTGTGACATTGCATTAAGTTCCTGATATGTGCATAAATCTTGAAAGAACGCACGGCACTCATCAATATTCTTCAGCTCAAGAATTGCCTCATAGAGAGCATCAACATCTTTATTAAATTGATTTTTCTTCATGATAGTTCGCTCGCTTTCTATACTGATAATTATATTTTAGCATATTAAAGCGTAAATGTAAAGCCTTTTTTGTAAAAAAATATTATAAAGAATCACTATTGAAATCAGCATTTATATTTTAAAATTTTGCTATTTTAAAATTCACCATGAATCATTTCTTTTAAAATTGTAAGATCCATTATATTTAAACGTCCGTTTTTGTCCATATCATATTTTGATTTTTCTTCATAAGTAAGAGGTTTTATTTTAACTATATACTTTTGCAGATTTACAACATCTGAAATTTTCAGCTTGCTTTCTAAATTTATTACATTCACAAAATCATAAAATGCATTTTCTTTAACCTCTGTTACACGATATAATTTACCGTCATTTTCAACCATCGCTGGAATTATTACATCGTTACTGCCAGAATATCCACTGTTGTTTTTCCATGCACTTCCATCTCCAACAGTTGCTGTCATGGAGTCATCATTAAGAACATATCTTATACCTTGCGAATCCTTGCCATTTGTGATTTTGTAAACTAGTTTATTCATATCTGTTTTTTCAAGATCAAGTTCATAATATGGATAAAGTTCAATTGTTCCCATGGCAGGAAAATCCTCATTTATAATGCAGCCTTTGTCATCTTTTTTTGTAGTATATCCAATTAGCTTATAAATATTACCATTTTCATCTGTATATTCTTTCGGACAATCTTTATCAAGAAGAGAAAGTGCAGTTACTGCTTTTACATTTTTAATAGTTTGACCAAGTTTATCTTCAAATCCATACGATCCTATATAATTTACATCGCCGTTTGGAAGATGATATGTTACATTATAGTCTGAATAACCGCCTTCTATAAAAGCAATGGGTTGAATTTGTACATTTTTATTTCCACCCAGTGATGTATATGTATCTTTACTCCAGTAATTTCTGCTGTCATTTATATTAAGTGCTGAAAGTCTTGTTACATCACTAATGGTAGCTTCCTGACAATTAAATGCACAGCCATAGAATGGAATATTCATAGCATAATATCCATCTTCTGATAGCTCCTGATTACGTGTGTTGATTCCATACGTTGTATAAGCAGAACTATAATTTGTACTTTCGCCTTTGAATTCAGCATACCATTTTCCAAGTTGAATAGGACTGTTTATCCCGCTTACTTTATAAATAAATGTAAATCCATAGTGACCGTCCTCATTAAATGTATAACTTTTATCAAGTAAATTTATTGGATCATTTTCAGTAACAGAAACAGCGTTGGAATTCATATAATAACCTGCTGGCTTTAGGTCATCATATTTAGGCATCTCGTCATCTTTATTTCCTGAAATATTTATACTGCCCATATAATTCGCACCAAGGCTGTTATCAAATTGCAGATCTTCATTTGCAAAACGTGTACAGAATGAAGTATCATAAGCAGAATCTTCATTTATATTAGATATTCTCAAATACACATCCCAATTGCCACCAGGCATTGTTTTTGGAAGAGTAAGATCTAAAGTTTCAGTTTTTGAAAATCCTGAATCCCACGTCTTAGCGTTAATATCTGTATCATATGTATAAGTTATATCGCCTTGTTTAAGAATAACCTCAGTTTCCTTATCTTTAGGAGCATTAGAAAATCCGGTGTTTTCAACTGTAAAATTCAGTTTAAATTCCTTACCTGGTGCAGATTCACTGCTAAGTTCGCTGTTCCTTAAAACAAATCTGTACCCTATATGCGACCTTATAAATTGCCATACATTTGTTCCATAAAATGCACTGTTATCACAGGAAACGCCGAGTTTTTCATCAAGATTTTTATCAAATATAAAATCATCATATCCCATCAGCTTCCAGCTTGCCTTAAAGCCATCACTTGTCTGTTCAATATTACCTTCATAATCGAATTTGCTAAGACCAGCATTATTATACAAATCAGCAATTTCACTTAATTTCTTTTCAGCTTCTTCACGAGTCGCATATGTTTTATTTGCAGTATGAGTTCTTAAAAGATTTCCATTTATTCTAAGCAAATTGGTATAGTACATTTCTGGTATAGCATTTTCTGGAAGCCATGTTAAATATTTAAGACGCCATTCATCATTTCCTGAAAATTCTCCTCCATATGCATAAGTAGTGGAGATCCATGCTGTTTCACCAGATCTGTCAGAAAATGTTCCTAAATCTGAATCCGACCCCATATAGCCATCATTATAAAGACCGACACGAGCAGCTTGTGCTGCCAATTCCTTATCATCAATTGAATATGACATATCTTGAGGTGTAGTTTCAATATTACAATAATCTTTTAGCCATTGACGGAATGTGTTTGGTGTACGAACTACCAATGGAAGTGATATGGGAGTAATTTTCATAAACTCATTAAGAACCTTTGCTTTATGTTCAAGAGAAGTATATTTACCACCCCATTGTTCACCCCAACTACCTACAAGACCTGTTTCTACAAATGTTATAACATCTTCGTACTCGTAAAGCAGATTGCTTTCTCCAAGCTGTTTTATATGCTCAAGAACACTTTCAAAATCAGCAGGCTCAGGATTAGTAGTTCCATTATCATCATAACGCAAACGTATTCCTACTGTTGTGCCATTTGTACGTGCAGATTTTAAAGTGTTTTCAAGGCTTGTAAAAAATGCATCATCAAGCGGATAATCAATGCCATTTTTATTCATACCAGAAGAATACCCGCCTATTCCTATCAGCAACAATGAAAAGTTTGTTATATTTTTAGACCAATCTTTACCAGGAGCAGCAGAAATCCATATTCCAGAAGTATATCCGCTGTCACATGATCCGAGGTCGTAACTTGTAGTTTCATTGTAATTTAAACCTGAATTTTTAAGCATTGGTTCTGCATTTACTTTTAAAATATATGTCATGCTGCAAAGCGTACAAACTGCAATTGCAACGGACGCAGTTTTTGTAAATATCCTTTTCATAAACAGATCAGCTCCTCTTTAACTTTTTTAATATTTAAAACATCTATCATTTGTTTAATTATACCATATTTAAAAAAATAAATCAAGAGTTTTTGCTTGATATATAAAACTAGATGTCGCCAGCTCAATCACTCTATGATCCCCACCTCTTTATTTTTTAATCATTTAAAGTATACAATGCCCAATATGTCATTAATCTAAGAAAAAGCAAAGCAGTCACAGGATCTACCAAAGATCATGTGACTGCTCTTATGAATATTATGCTTATCATTGAAATGTAGAAAGTTGTTGTTTTATTTGTTAGATAATTACCATTAATTAACCCTTCCCTATTTTATAGTAGAATACTGCAATAATATTGTCGATTTGATTTTTGAGAATTAGTATCAGTTAGTTAAAAAACAGAAGTTATCCAGAAACGATAAGTTGAGAATTAACATCAGCGGAGAGCCTTTTGTCATTGTGATGACCCTTCCTTTGTGATATTCTTTATCCACTTATATTTCATATAGTGCTTGTAAACGGCAGGGATCTTTACAAATTCATCAAGTGTGAGAATAAACGCCACGGCGAGAACCGGCAGTTTTAAGACGAAAGCACCGATCATACCAATTGGCACGACCACGCACCAGAGTGTTATTACATCGCACCACATACCAAATTTCGTATCTCCGCCCGAAGGGAAAATACCGGTAATTATCGTTGAGTTCAATGAATTGCCTATAATATAATACGCCGCCATGAACATCATAAATTTCAGATAATACTGAGCCTGAGGAGCTAGGTGTATGAAATGCAGAATAAGCGGAGTGAGTGCAAGTATAACCAAACCCGAAGCTGCACCGATCAATATTGAAAAACGCACAAAGCTGCCGCCTGCTTTTTTTGCTTTTTCAAGCTCATTTCTTCCAAGCATACCGCCGATGATAATGCCAACGCCTGCAGCTATACCCCAACATAAACTTGCTATCATACTGCGAACAATGCTTGCAATTGAATTTGCTGCAACAGCATCAGAGCCGAGGTGTCCCATTATTACTGAATACATCGTTACACCGCAGCCCCAGCCGATTTGATTTATAAGAAGCGGAACGGTATATTTCCAATAATCTTTATGAAGTTCTTTGTTCTTCGAACGAATCATAAGGCCGATACGAAGAGGTGGACAGTGTTTTTTTACCAAGGCGATAACTACTATTATCGTTTCAAACACTTTTGACAGTACAGTCGCAAGAGCCGCACCCTCTATACCCATTTTCGGGAAAAATCCAATGCCAAAGATAAGCAAGGCATTTAGAATAATATTCAGCACAACCGACAATGAGCCAATAAGCGAGCTTAGCTTTGCCTTGTCGCAGACCTTCATCATACCAAAGCACACCTGTGTGAAGCCTGTAAGCAGATATGAAAGAGATACTGTACGCAAATATTTTGCTCCTGCTGTTATAAGCATTTCATCAGGAGTAAATAAGGTCATGATATTCTTTGGAATCAAAAGCGTACTAAGCGTGAATACAAATCCTACAAGAAGCGAATATCTCATAGTTACCGCAAAGACTTCTTCTGCTGTTCTCTTGTCGCCCTTTCCCCAATATTGTGCCGCCAGGACTGTTAGTCCAAACACGAAAGCACCATAAAACAGGCTGAACACAAAGGCTATCTGTCCTGCAAGAGAAGATGCCGAGAGCGAATCTTGGTCAAGAAAGCCAAGCATAAAAGCATCACTAGCCGTAACAAGAGATGCCATAAGGTATTGAAAGGCTATCGGAGCGACTATACATGATAATTTTTTGTATATTGCTTTATCGTAACTCATATTTTTAATTTATTTCCTCCTAAATGTACAAATGTATTTTTTATCATTATAATACGTTTAAAAGAAAATTTCAATGGGTATAGTATAAATTTTAATAACATTATTTTATGTTTGCTGTCCAATCAGATTTAGTCGTGTCTCTGTTCAGTATTGCTGTACATCTCGCAGAAACGTCCGGCAAATGCAGGAGGCTCACCATGAACATTGAGATGAGAAATATCTCCAAAAGCTGTAACTCGAAAATACGCTATTCCATCTCGTCGTTCCTCTGTGCAGACTGTTGTTACAGATGTTGGAGCAGCCATAAAGCCGTGCCAAAGCAACATAGGCGATATACCTAGAAGATGACCGAGCATTACACATTCAACTCCAAAGTGACAGAAAAGTGCAATAGTATATTCATTTGGATGGAGTGCATTGTAATAGTTTTCTTTACGCTCATAGCCGTGTTTTGCAAGCAGCGAATCTAAACCGTCCTGTACATAGGCAATGCCACTCCTCATATCTGCTTCCGCCATAACAGGGACATCGGTCCATTTTTCCTTGTCGTAATATTCAGGAACAGAAGTTCAGTCCTGCGGTAGCATATCCCATGCAATGCGTCGCCGACCGTCAGGTCCGATGATAAGTTCCCTGTCAAATTCGTGCAGCCAATCAAGGGTTTCTGCTATACGTCCGCATTTTTTAACGTATATTCATCAGTTATCTTTGCTCTGCCAAGTGGAGATACATAATATTCGGCAATGTCCATTGGAGCGATTCTTTCGGAAAGCATCTTCGCTTCACGATATCCTTTTTCAGTAAGTGAATCAATTGTATAATCAGGGTCGCCATGCCTGATAATAAGAAGCTTCATAGTAATTTTCCTTTCTGTATGATATGTTTTATTATAACAACTAAAAAGAAGAAATTCCAACCGAGATATGGTACAATAAGTTTAACACGAGCCAAAGCACCAACTTGGAGGAATTTCATATAAATATTATAACACAATAAGCAAAGAAGCATCAAGCGGTAGTAAAACTAGCACATAGAAAAGGATTAAGATTTGTCAAGCATAATTAAAAGCATGATTCAGATAGCTATATCAAAACAAAACCATTCCTGAACCAAATCCTGCTTACTCACGAGTAACAAAGCCAAATTGTTTATAAAATTTATCCTTGTTTTTAGAAGCTCCTAAATATGTTCTAATATCAGGATTATTCTTTTTTAACTCATTAACCTTGCTAATAAGGTGTTTCATAATTTCTGTGTCAATATTTCTTCCTTGATATTCAGGCAAAACCATAAAATCTTGAATATATAGAAACATTGCAATATTACCTATAAGCCGTTCAAAGCCGACAATTTCATAATTGTCATATGTACAAACAGCAAAGATAGTATTTTCAAGTGCTTTTTCTATTATAATTTTATCATTGCATCCACAGACAACAGAATCTGAAATTTTATTGAATTCTTCAGCTTATGGAATTGATTGTACAAACTTTATCATTATTTTCACAATTACCTTTCAAAAATCACGCAGCCACATTCTATAGGATGATCTATAATCTTAACTTTTTTGCCAATATATTTTAAAATTAAAAATGCAACAGTAAAATCTCCACCAGCCATTAGAATATTAATTAATCCAACTGCAAGCAAAAATAAATTACCTGCAACAATGGCAATTATAGAAGGAATTATGCCAAGAAAAAGCATTGGTGCAAGAAGTGCTATGTAATATTGTAAAATTGATAATGGTTCTTTGCAATGACAATATGGCGTAAGGTTTTTCCATATTATACCGAACTCAATGCTTTTAAAGTTCTTTTTACAGAATAAAGCAAAGAATATTCCATGAATGCCTTCATGAATAGGAATAGATCTGAGCAATGCTGCCATAATTCCAAAATAAGTTGTAAAAGTCAGACCTTCCGAAGGTTTAATGTTTACACAAAAATAAATTATAAATAAAATCACTGCCACTGGTCCAGAAGTTACAAATGCCATAATATTTGCTTTTAAAAATGAAATTGTAGATTCAGATTTCTTATATCCTTGATTTTTAAATTCATGACAAACATTTTCATAATTTTCAAAGCGTTTTGCCATTACTGGATCTTCTTTTTTATTCATATTTATATCCTTTACTTGTTATATTATTTTTACATAATTATATTATATTTTGACATAATTGTCAAGATGAGGCATAAGAAAAGGTACGATATTTCAACGAGTAAACAAATTATTAAAAAAGCAGAAAGTAAGATTTTATCAATATAAGCCAAATCAAGCATAAACTTAATGCTTATTAGGAAAACTGCCTTTAAAAGAAGTATTAGACTTTAGAACATTGTAAGCTAAATGTTTGAGTGCATTGAAACTTTCAACAGAAAATTCTTTTCTTGCTATGCTTTCATCTTCTCTGAAATACATATTAAGAAACCAATGCAGTGAGTTTTCAATAGCATCTATGGTTATAATACAGCCCGATATTTCAAGAAGATGTAGGATAGCTGTTATCACGTTGCTTTTTTCTTTGCAAGCAACCTGACCCAAAATTAATCCAAACTCGTATGTGAATGCACTTACAACGTGTAGTGGTCGCTTCTGTGAATCGAATGTTCTGCAAGCTTGTTTGCCGTTTATTGCAACAACTCTATGAACGTTTGCAAGAATACTTTTCATCCATTCACTAAATACTGAATGAATCCTTTCGAGAATTATTTTCATTAAAACATATTCAAGTTTAATATATTTTTTCAGCCATTCTATTCTGCTATGAGCAAACATTTCTATCCTTGAATATGATGTTGTTCCGCATATTATGGCTGTAACCATAATGAAAAGTACCTCTTTCAAAGGGTACATTACACTATTTCTTCTTCGGATATCTTCTATTCCTTCTAATATTTCTTCAAGACTTAATTTTTTCATTGTTTATCTTTCCTTTGACTTTTTCTTTTATTATATCATGGGTTTTTACTTTTGTCTTGCTTTTGTTCATTTTTTATTTACTCGTTGAAATACCGTGTAAAAGTCACCTACACCCCTTGACATTCTATCGTAATTATATTATACTATATACAAAAAAACAGTGTCAAGTAGCATTATGAAATATACGCAGCTTAGAAGGAAAAAGCAATGGAATACATGAGTTACGTTGAAAACAACCTGCGCAAAGATATTTTCGCTTATTTAAAGAAAAAATATAAAACAAAGCCTGAATATCTAAAGAAAAAGCAGGAAATGCGTCCTCCAAAAGAGTGGCTGATACCGTTCAATCCGAAGTATTATGACATCATTCATGCATTTGATGATACAGATACAATAGACTGGAAGCAGGGCAAGTGTATAAAGAAGAATGATAAAGTTTTTATGTATGTGGGCACACCTGTATCTGCTATTCCCTACAAGTGTAAGGTTATCGAAACGGATATACCATATGAATATCATACGTATGAACTGACGATAAAAAAACTTATGAAGATAAAATTACAAAAGAGATATAAGCCAGAACAGTTCATATTTGAACGGCTGAAAACAGAATACGATATTTTTGCAGTCAGAAGTCTGAGAGGTGTTCCGAACAGTCTGAGCATTGCATTGAAAGGAATGATATAATATGAGTTATAAACATCAAAAAGGAACATTTAAAAGTGCAGATAACATTCATCAGATTTCATACGAAATAATAATACCTAATACAGAAATTAAAGGTATTATACAAATCTCGCATGGTATGTGTGAATACTTTGGTAGATACTTAGACTTTGCTGAATTCATGTCAGAACACGGATTTATAGTTTGTGGAAATGACCATTTAGGGCATGGAAACAGTGTAAATACAGATGATGAATTGGGATATTTCTCACCTGAAAACGGTTGGAAAAATGCTGTAGAGGATTTATATACGCTCACTAAAATAATGAAAGAAAACTATAAGAATATTCCTTATTTTTTACTTGGTCATAGCATGGGTAGTTTTATTGCCAGAGCATACAGCGTACTTCACGGCGAATGTTTAACCGGAGCTATTTTTTGTGGAACAAGCGGAGGTATGTTTGGTATTGATAAGATGATAAATGTCATTGATGCAGTTAAGAAGGTACATGGTGAAACTTATAGGAGTGATAAGGTCTATAAATTAGCGTTTGGATATTACAATAAAAAAATCCAAAATTCCCAAAGTGAACATGATTGGATTTCAAGGGATAAAGCTGTCGTTGAAAAGTATGATGCTGATAAAAAATGTAACTTCAACTTTACTCTCAACGGATATGAAAACCTTATGGGTGTATTGCAATATGTTTCAAATGCTGAATGGTACTCATCATATATTAAAGACCTTCCAACATTTATAATATCCGGTGATATGGATCCTGTAGGAGATTACGGAAAAGGCGTATATAAAGTTTTCCGCAAACTTTCAGAATTGAATTGTAATGTCAGTATGAAATTATATAGTGGTGCAAGACATGAACTTTTAAATGA
>CANOIR010000003.1 GCA_947566125.1 uncultured Ruminococcus sp.
TGCCCATGTTGCCTGCTGCTGTTGGCTTGATTGCTCCGTTTGTAAGAGCTGATGATTTCATTGTCATCTTGATAGCTGTCAAATCACCCGGGTCATTATATACTCTAGGGATAATGCCAAAGTCTGTATCGCCAGCCTTTACCCAGTAATCTCCAGCTTCCCATGTATAACCTGTAGGAAGTTCAACAGGATCTTTTACAATAATATTGATAGTACCGGAAACATATGCTGTTGGAAGTCTATCTTCACTAGCCAGAACTGCTTCACATTTTGGTGAACCAAGTGCTGGGTTGATGTCTGAATCAAATTCAAGTGGGAATGAATAATATGAACCGTGCTCTGCATCAGTTTGAAGTGTCAGACCAGCTTTCTTTGCTGCTGCTTCTACTGCTGTTTTATCAGCTACATCGTAGAACATTGTAGCAATTGAGCTTCCGTCTTCTGCTGCGTCTACGCCAAATATTGCAGAACCTGCAATCAACATTTCATTCGCTGTAAATACCATATCTGCAAAGTCAGGATATGCTTCACCAAATTCCATGCCCATGTTGCCTGCTGCTGTTGGCTTGATTGCTCCGTTTGTAAGAGCTGATGATTTCATTGTCAACTTGAGAGCTGTCAGATCACCCGGATCATTATATACTGTAGGGATAATGCCGAAGTCTGTATCACCAGGCTTTACCCAATATTCACCAGCTTCCCATCTATAGCCATCTGGATCAACCTTTGATGTAGTTGTTGTTGTCTTAGCTGTAGTAGTTGTAGCCTTTGTTGTAGTTGTTGTAGATTTTGTTGTTGTAGTTGTAGCCTTGGTTGTAGTAGTTGTAGCTTTTGTTGTAGTTGTTGTAGAAGAAGAACTCTTATCTGTATAAACTACGATAGAATCAACAGTTATTGTATCACTGTCTATCCACCAGAAGCCCATCTTCAGTTCGCCGCCGTACTGTGTCTGTATGATAGCAGATGTAGCAGCATCCACATTCCATGTGATAGTGCCGCTCTTACCGCTGATTTCTACTTCCTGATCGTCTGTTTGTGTCCAATAATCAGGTGCAACAGTGGTGGAACTACCAAAAGCACCCTGCCATTTGCCAATTTTTGAACCTGGTGTAGAGATATTGAACTCTACCTTCTGGATCTTCTCATTTGCTCCAATTCCAAATTCTGACCATTCCCAGCCGATCATTTTGTCACTTGCCGGAAGCTCCTTATAAACGATCTTTGTTCCGGGAGTGATTTTATAACCTGTGTTTGTACCAGTATTTGGTGCTGTTGTTCCTGGTGTAGGTGCTGTTGTTGTAGTTCCCTTGGCATCTGTATATACAGTGATAGAATCAATAGTTACTGTATCGCAGTCTACCCACCAGAAGCCCATCTTCAGTTCGCCGCCGTACTGTGTCTGGATAATAGCAGATGTAGCAGAATCCACATTCCATGTGATAGTACCGCTCTTGCCGCTGATTGTTTCTGTCATATCGTCTGTCTGTGCCCAATGATCTGGTGCAGCACTAGTGGAAGTACCAAAAGCACCCTGCCACTTACCAATTGACGAAGCTGGTGTAGAAACCTTAAACTCTACCTTCTGGACCTTCTCATTTGCTCCGATTCCAAATTCTGACCATTCCCAGCCAATCATTTTGTCGCTTGCCGGAAGCTGACTGCAAACAACTTTTGTTCCAGGCGAAATTGTATATGTACCCGCAGCATTTAAAATCTGCGTTGATTCCTCCTGTACATCGCTGGTTGAAAATACAGCGGAAGCACCTACTGTACCTGCCAGACTCGCCATTGCAACGGCTGTGGCTGAAACCAATGCAATGATCTTCTTCTTAATGTTCATAGATATACTCCTTCCAAAAAAATATTAATACGGCTCAAATATGCCACATTTATTTTAGCACATTCTAATAAGAATTGCAATGTTTTTTACAGCTTCAAAAAAAATTAGTGCATTCCTACAGTTATTTAAATATTTTTTTGTATATTTTAACAATAAAAAGGAGAAGGCTGTTGCAAAGATTTGAGTTGCAACAGCCTTTTTGTTGTTATTTAAATCATTCTAAATTATCGGCAGCCACTTCCACACAATAACCCTTATATCCGCAGCAAGTACAGCACAGCTTACGTGCTTTAGGTGTATGCTTTGCAAAAAACATTTCCTTTTTTGTAGGTTTGAATTTCTCATGACATTGTGGACAGATATAGGCTACCCTTTTCATATAGTACAGTGATGCCCATACGCCAAGTATAGCACAAATACACATACCTATCACAAACGGAAGCCACATACCAGTTGTTATCCAGAGCACAATTGTTGCGACCTCAATAATATCAATAATTATTCCGATAGTTAAGAGTATGCATCTTGCTTTCTTGAGTTTGTTTTTATTTTTCATCTGATATGCTATGTCACCTATAGATTTTACGGAGAAATCTTTGTCGCCTTTTAAAATGCATAAAAGTTTCTTTAAAGTTTTTAGCTGTTCCTGCCGCTCGTTTATTTCACTTATAAGAACCTGCTCCTGTTGACTTAAAAGCAGCTCAATAAGATTCTGCGGATTTTCCTCCTGCAATATTTCACTAATGCTGTTTATTGAAATATCAAGTTCCCTTAAAAAGCAAATGATCTTTAATTTTTGCAGATCATCTTCTGAATAAATACGTCTGCCACCTTCGCTTATTTCACTCGGAACAAGAATGCCTCTTTTATCATAATACTGCACTGTTCTCACAGACACACCGCAAAGCTTTGCTATTTCTCCTGTTGTATATTTTGAGTATTCTGACATAGCTTTCACCTCCTTGTGACCTTATTTTACATCATTACCTAAGGTAACAAGCAATACCATACGCAAGGTAACGAGCATAAAGTCGCTCACATTTTACAAATTATTCATAAAAAAAGCACTGCAACCTAAGCTACAGTGCTTGTTATAAAAATTCTTAAAACTTGTTCTCATAGGATTTGTGCGTAGATTTTCAAGCATAATTTTATTGAGTGCAAGGAAAAAAGCCGCAGGCATACTGACGTATGGCAAGGATTTTTGACGTGGCAATCGCTAAAATTTGCCGAAAAGATGCGTGCGATATCCTTATGAGAACAAGTTCTTAATTATCAGACAAATCATACTCCGTTTTATCTTCTTCATTCTGGAACGCTGCGTCTAAAATTTTTTTGTAAAATCCGGCAGGATTTAGCATTATCTGCCTACCAAGATATTTAGCCTGTGTAAGATCTGGAGCGTAAATCTTCATATCAAGCAGATCTTCCTGAACATCAAGACAGCGTACATGAACATAGTATCCATGTTTTGAAGGAATATATTCTATCTTAACTTCTCCTTCACGTTTTAGCCTTTCGAAATATTTAAGAGCACATAATACTATTTTATCACGATATGCTTTGCTTACACAATCACGAAGCTGCTTTGCACACTGGATACCTTCTCCAGCAAGAATATATGCCGGCTTACCATCATCTGTTTTAGTTAGAACTATAGAACCATTCTTTTCAAGATATGAAATCGATTCCTGATAGAAAAAATAATTTATTATATTATTGCTTACAGCAATATCATAAAGGTGTGCCTTTTCAATAGGACGGTCAATCTTATAAAGCAAATAACAGATAAGTATACTTGCCGTATATGTTTCCATAATGGGCGGAGTTGCCCTTTCGGACATTTTCATCAAATTTTCTTCCTGCATCGAATTCGCCTCCGGTCAATAATTTCAAGTTGCTAATTAAAAATGAGGATAATTCATCATATGAGAAAGAATAGCAATATTGACAGCTGCTTCAACACACGGAACAGCTCTTGGTACTATGCACGGATCATGTCTGCCTTTTACCTCTAATATCTCATTTTTCTTTTCCCTGAAATCAACTGTTTCCTGAGGCTTGGCTATTGATGCCGTAGGTTTTATTGCAACATTAAGAGTAATTGGCATTCCGGAAGAAATGCCTCCAAGTATTCCACCATGGTTATTTGTCTTTGTCTTCACTCTGCCGTTTTCATCAATATAAAAATTGTCATTATCCTGACTGCCCACCATTTCAGCGACCTTAAAACCTGCACCAAATTCCAGACCCTTTACTGCCGGTATTCCAAATACAAGCTGTGCAATAGAATTTTCAAGTCCCTCAAACATAGGCGAACCGATTCCAGCAGGAACATTTACGCAAGCACATTCTATAATACCACCTAATGACTCACAGCCTTCTCTAGCTTTCAGTATATCTTCACGCATCGCCTGTCCTTGTTCATCATTTATAACCGGAAAATCTTTTTTACGAACATCAAGCAGATCAGCTTTTGAAACATTAGTTGTATTGAACATATCATCCTTGATACCATGTATAGAAGCGATATGAGCACCTGTATAGATACCCCTTCTTTCCAATATCTGACCGCAGACCGCACCTGCAAAACAAAGCGGTGCTGTTAGTCTTCCTGAAAAATGACCGCCACCTCTTACATCATTAAATCCTTGATACCTAACCGCACCGGTATAATCAGCATGACCAGGTCTTGGAAGTCTTGACAAATTGCTATAATCCTTTGAACGTGTATCTGTATTCTGAATCATCGCACAAAGCGGTGCACCTGTTGTTCTCTCATTAAGCACACCTGACATTATCTGCGGAAGATCTTTTTCTCCCCTTGGCGTGGTAGTGCCGTCCTTTTTGGGTGCACGGCGTGACATAAAATGCAGCAGCTTGTCTTTGTCTATATATTCTCCCGGCGGCAGATTATCTATTACAATGCCGATTGCCGGACCATGAGATTCCCCAAAAATTGAAAATGTAATGCGGTTATTCCAGAACGATGACATATTACTTCCTCCCGATTTTTAACTTTAAAGTGATAACATTACCATTTATTATTTTATATTATAACATAGACATTACAGGATTTCAATAGTTTTTCTTTTTTTAATATGTTCATATGAAAAATAAATACATTCAAGAGCCAATCACCAATTGTTCATAACTGATGATTAAAAATCTGCACTGTTTTATTTATATTTTTATTATTTGATTAAAATTTACAATATTTGCTGCTTGCCAAGTTTTTATATATAAATTTCTGCTATAGAAAAAAGTGCTGCCTTTCCGCTTAATAAAATTCTACCTTCATTATAACGGCAATAAAGTATACCGCCACGTGAAGATGCCTGATATGCTGTAAGCTCTGTTTTTCCCAACTTTTTTGTCCAAATCGGAACGACATGACAATGACCTCTTCCGCATACAGGATCTTCTGCAACTCCAAATTTTGGTGCAAAGCTGCGTGTTACACAATCATATCTGTCACCCTTTGCAGTAATATGAAAACAAGCACCACCTAAGCTTTTTATAATAGCTTGATTTGGTATTATGCTTCTAACTTGTTTTTCACTTTCAAGCACACACACAATATCATCGCCCATGTAAGCTTCCTTAGGTTTAACACCGATTGCATTTATAATTTCATCGGTAGTTTCAATAGCTTTTAGTTTATATGACGGAAAATCCATTGTCATCAAATCACCGCTTTTATTTACAGTTAAAAGACCGCTTAATGTATCAAAGCAAATTTTACTACAACCAGGTTCTATAAATCGAGTAATAATATAAGCGGTTGCCAGTGTTGCATGACCGCAAAGTTCAACTTCACCGCCCGGTGTAAACCAACGTAAATGATAATGTTCACCCTCTTTAACTGCAAAAGCTGTTTCTGACAAGTTATTTTCCAAAGCGATTTTTTGCATTATTTCATCAGAAATCCATTTTTTCATAATACAAACAGCAGCTGGATTTCCTGTAAAAACTTTATCAGTAAAGGCATCTACAACATATTGTTTCATCATTAATTCCCATTACTTTCAAACTTTATTTTTCCATCCACGCTGAAAATGAATCAAACGGCATTGTATGGATCTCTGCTTTGCCGATAGTTTTACATACAATAAACCTAAGCTGACTTGCAGCACGCTTTTTATCTTTACCGCAAAGTGGAACAAGTTCTTTTATATCAGCAGGTACATCGGTGGGGAGATTATATGCCCTTACGCAATCTTTAAGCTTATTTGCAATTTCAGCATCACAAGTTTTATCCGACATCATGCACATACCAACAGCAACCGCACTTCCATGACTGTAAGTTTCATAATGATAATAGCTTTCTATAGCATGCCCCAAAGTATGACCGAAGTTTAAAATCATTCTCTCTCCTGTATCAAACTCGTCCATTTCTACAACATCACGCTTTATACTTATACAGTTAGCAATAATATCTGTAATATCCGCCCATATGCTTTCCTGATCATGCTTTGCAATAAGCTCAAAAAGCTTTTCATCACGTATCATACCATATTTTATAACTTCACCCATACCATCTGAGAAAATTTCAGAAGTAAGAGTTCTGAGCGTTTCAGGATCACATATTACACATAAAGGCTGCTTAAATGCACCAACAAGATTCTTTCCGCCTTTAAGGTCAATAGCAGTTTTTCCGCCAACTGATGAATCTACTTGTGCAAGAAGTGTTGTAGGTATCTGAACAAAATCCATTCCTCTTAAAAACGTAGCTGCTGCAAATCCTGTAATATCGCCAACTACACCACCGCCCAATGCAACCAAGCAGTCAGTTCTTGTTATACTGTTTTCACATAAAAAATCATATATCTCAACAAGTGTATCTGCACATTTTGAAGTTTCTCCATGAGGAAAAACAAATTTTATAATATCAAATCCTGCTTTGGAAATAGAATCTTCCACAACTTTGCCATACAAATCATTTACCATATCATCTGTAATAATCGCTATCTTCTGTGCCTTTGTTTTTTCTTTTATAATATCTCCGCATGATTTTATAAGACCTTCCTGAATAAGAATATCATATTCAGTGCTTGCATGAACTGTAATCTTCTTCATAATGCATCCCTCAATTCTAAACAGTTATTATCATTATTATTATACTCAACTTACATTATTATGTCAAGAATACAATTATAACTTATAAAACTTACAACCACAACATATTATCATATTTATAATAATATAAGCAATACTAAAAAGATCACACCTCTGCATATTTTTTGAAAAAACTATGGTAATTATAATTTAAATATGATATAATATCATTGTGTATATGTTGCACGCAATAATTTAGAAAGGAATAAGAGAATTATAATATGTCAGCTTCATACAAAAGATCTATGCTTTCGGAATCCATCGGATTTAATGCGATAGTTGACCCGAAATTCAAAACGAATGCTATAAATGTGCGTTTTATACTGCCCATTTCAAAAGAACGAAGTGCTGGCTATGCCTTAGCTGCCAGTCTTTTAACTACTAGCTGCCAGAAATATCCATCTGTAACTCTGCTGAACAGAAAAATGAACAGACTCTACTGCGGCTCTGCCAGCGTAAGCATCAATAAACTTGGTAATTATCAGGTGATAAACGTGTCATTCTCTGCTTTATGCAATTGCTATGCACTTGAGAATGAAGACATCCTTGGCGAGCTTTTGGATATTGCAGAAAACTGCCTTCTCTATCCAAATATCGAAGACGGAGGCTTTTCAAAAAATGAATATGCGATCAAATATAAAGATTTACTTGATACAATCGAGGCGGAAATAAATGATAAACGTGACTATACACTAAAAAAATGTATGGGAATCGCTTATAAAAACGAAATATCCGCATTTTCAAGCTATGGTCAAAAGGAAGATGTTTTAAAACTTACTCCGCAAAGCACATATGATGCCTATAAAGAACTTTTAAGCACATCGGCAATTGAAATATTTCTTGTATCTCCAAAGCCTGAACCATCTGTTGCTGATAAGTTTAAAAAGATTTTCTCTGCTGCAAATCGTGAAAATCCTATGACTTTACCATCATTTATAACACCAAGTCCGCTAAAAAGTAAGCCGGAAGAATTTACAGAAGTACTTCCTGTTACTCAATGCAAAATGGCTATGGCATTTAAAACAGATTGTGACCAGGTTTACACTATGATGCTTTTAAATATGTTATATGGTGCTACACCATTTTCATTGCTGTTTTCAAATGTTCGTGAAAAATTAAGCCTGTGCTACTACTGTTTAAGTTCTTACAGCGAAACAAAACAGACTCTAATTGTTGACTGCGGTGTTTTGAAATCAAACATCGAAACGGCTAAGGCTGAAATTATAAAACAACTTGAAAATATCGCAAATGGTGAATTTTCAGACGAACTTTTAGAGAATACTCGTATGTCTGCATATAACTCTATTAAATCATTAGGTGCTACATCTTCATCATATGTGAGATGGTATTTTACAAATATTATTCGCAATGAAAATAGAACTGTTGAAAGTGCTATTGCCAAGTTTAAAGCAGTAACCCGTGAGCAGATCATGGCAGCAGCTGCATCTCTTAAACTGGATACTGTTTATATACTTGAAGCATCTTCAGAGGAGGAAAGCGTTAATGAGTAAAACAACAACTAAAACTATTATTAAAAGCAACATCACAGGAGATACCTGCATTAAAATAAGCCATTCAAGCGGACTTACTATTTATGTTGCTGAAATGGAAGGTTTTTCTACAACTCATGCTTTATTCGCTACAAAATATGGCTCTATAAATACAAAATTTAAGACTTGCCATGATGATGATTACTGTACTGTGCCTGAAGGCATTGCTCATTTTCTGGAGCATAAGCTTTTTGAAAACGAAGATTGCGATGTATTCAACCTATATGCTAAAACGGGTGCAAATGCTAATGCATACACATCCTTTGACAGAACTTGCTATCTTTTCAGCTGCTCTGACCACTATAAAGAATCACTTGAAATACTGCTTTCATTTGTGCAAAATCCTTATTTCACTCCCGAAAGCGTACAAAAAGAGCTTGGCATAATCGGACAGGAAATACAAATGACAAATGACGATCCGGGCTGGATAGTACTTTTCAATATGCTTAGAGGTCTTTACCACAATCATCCTGTAAAAATCGACATTGCCGGCACAGAAGAAAGCATTGCACAAATCACAGATACTCTTTTGTATCGCTGCTATAATACTTTTTATAATCTTCACAATATGGTACTTTCAGTTGCCGGCAACTGCAAAGTTGACGAGGTTTTGGAAATTGCTGACAAGCTATTAAAACCTTGTGAATACTTGAGTTTGGAATCAGTATTTCCTGATGAACCGATGTCGATTGTAAAAAATGAAATGGTGGAATATGCAGCAGTTGGTACAACAATGTTTTCACTTGGATTCAAATGTGCTCCAAAAGATGGTTTTTGCAGTACAAAAGCAAGAACAGAAGCATATCTTGCAATACAGATACTCGCTAATGCGTCTTCGGAACTTTATCGCTCACTTATGGATGATGGACTGATAAACAATGTTTTTGCAAGCGAAATATTCAACGGTGACGGATATTTTACAATCATATTTGAAGGTGAATCACCGGACCCAAATACTGTAAAAGATAGAATTATAGAAGCGATCTATAACGCTAAGAAAAACGGTCTTGATAAAGAACTCTTTGATGAAGTTTTAAAATCAACATACGGTGAAATGATAATTGATACAAACAATGTAGGCTCTATGGCAAACATCATGTTGAATGCTCATCTAAATGGTGACGATTCTCCGTTTGATACTATAAAATTATTATCAAAAATGACAATCGATGATGTAAACAGATTCGTATGTGACGAAATAGATCCACAGCTATACTCTCTTTCAATTGTAAAGAACAGTCAAAACTGTCATGCGGAAGGAGATGTACAGCAATGAGCGAAGAATATTTGAATCTACAGCATGACCAGGTGGCTTTTCCAAAACTTGGGTTGATATTTGACTTGGACTCCACTGCGTTTACAATATTCGGCGTTGATATTCAATGGTACGGATTGCTGATAACTTTTGGTATGCTGCTTGCAATAATTTTTGCATTCTCTCAAATGAAACGTTACGGCATAGTTGCTGACCGTGCTATTGACGCTATTATAGGCGGTATTATAGGCGGTATTATAGGTGCAAGAACTTATTATGTTATACTTGAATGGGATCAATACAAAGATCACCCTGTAGATATTTTCAATATACGTCTTGGCGGACTGGCTATTTACGGCGGTATAATAGGAGCGATCCTTGTTGGCGGAATAGTCGCCAAACTGCGTAAAGTAAAATTGCTGCCTTTGCTTGACATTGTCGGTCAGGGTTTTCTTATAGGACAATGCATTGGAAGGTGGGGAAATTTCTTTAATCAGGAAGCTTTCGGCTGCAACACCGATTCTATTTTTGGAATGACAGGCGGAAGAATTCAAAGCTGGATCGCTTCTAACTATGCAAATACTAACTGCTATAATAATTTGCAGGTTAACTTAGATCCTAGTATGCCTGTACATCCATGCTTTTTATATGAATCAATATGGTGTCTTTTAGGATTTATTCTACTTGCAGTTATTGCAAAAAAATGGCGTAAATTTGATGGACAGATCTTCCTTATATACATTGCTTGGTACGGACTTGGACGCTCATTTATAGAAGGTCTTAGAACTGACAGCCTTGTAATAGGCAATATACGTATTTCTCAGGCCCTGTCAATATTATGTGTGGTCATATCCGTTGCTCTTCTAATTATAATCGGCTCAAAGGTAAAGAGGCTGGGCAGCGATTATAAACTTTACTGTGAAACGGATGAATCAAAGGAACTTCTTATGCAGGCAAAAAAAGCTCGTTTAAAAGATAAGTCTAAATCAAAAACTAATAAAAATATTCAAGAAAAAGAACCTGAAGATAAAGATACTGAAAAATCAACAGATTCTCAAACAGATGAAAACAGTCAAAAAAATGCAGACAATGCAGACAACATAAATAATGAAACAACTGATGCTGACAAAAACAAGGAGGAATAATTATGTCAAAAATCATAAGCGGAAAGATAGTATCCGCAGAAGTTCGTGAAAGTCTTAAAAAGGAAACAGAGGCACTTATTGAATCCGCAGGAATTCACCCAGGATTGGCAGTAATTCTTGTTGGAAATGATCCGGCATCTCAGGTTTATGTACGCAACAAACAGCTTGCCTGTGAAGAACTGGGGTTCCACGCATTTGAGTATAAACTCAGTGAAAACACTACTCAAGAACAGCTGCTTGATCTTATCAATATTTTAAATAAAGATAAAAAGGTACATGGTATATTAGTACAGCTTCCTCTTCCGGATCACTTGGACGAAAAATCAGTACTCTATTCAATCACACCGGAAAAAGATGTTGACGCATTCCATCCGCTGAATGTAGGCAAAATCATGATAGGAAATTACGATGTACTTCCTTGTACACCGGCTGGTGTTATGGAAATGATCGATTGGGCTGGAATAGAAATATCCGGAAAAAAATGCGTTGTTGTAGGAAGAAGCAACATTGTTGGCAAACCTATGGCTATGCTTCTTCTTCAGAGAAGTGGAACTGTAACAATATGTCACTCCAAGACAAAGAACCTAAAGGAAGTATGTGCTGACGCTGATATTCTGGTTGTAGCTATAGGAAAACCTAAATTCGTCACCGCTGATATGGTAAAGGAAGGTGCAGTTGTAATTGACGTTGGCATTAACAGAGATGAAAACAATAAACTCTGTGGTGATGTTGATTATGAAAATGTAGAGCCAAAGGCAAGCTTTATAACTCCTGTTCCTGGCGGTGTTGGACCTATGACAATAACAATGCTTATGAAAAACACTCTCCATGCAGCTAAACTTCAGAATGGAATTAAAGACTGAAAGCGAGCTGTCGCCAGCTCGACCGCCCTTGGTGATCGAGGAATTGATAATTATAGTCAACGTCAAAAATAATTTGACGTTGACTATAATAACTTATTTAAACTGCCTCACACATCCGTACGCTTATGCGTGCTACGTGCGAATCGGCAAATAGCAAAAAAGGCTGTTGCAATTCAAATTTCTGCAACAGCCCTTTTTTGTAACTATTTTATTTTGCCTGAATCTTATTCAGCAGCGTTGTCAATGTAATTTACAATGTCGCCAACTGTCTTGATGTTTTCAACATCTTCATCTTCAATCTTAACTTCAAATGCATCTTCAACAGACATTACCAGGTCAACAATATCCAAAGAATCAGCACCGAGATCGTCCTGAATATTAGCCTCCATTGTTACCTTGTCTTCCTCAACATCAAGCTGATCTACAATGAGTTCCTTAATCTTGTCAAATGTCATTTCAAAATTCCTCCAAATATTTTATTTTTGGGTCATCTTAACCCAGAATGTATATAATCAATGTGCTTAAATAAACACACCAATTTTCCTAAACTTAGTATACCGTTCTTTTAGCAAAAGGTCAATATCTTTTTTAGATTTTTCCGCAACAATTTTAGCCAAATATTCTTTCATATTTTCTGAGATTTTGTATAAATCGTTTACCACATCTGTATCAGACTCTGAAATTATTGCTTCTGCTACACCAAATTCAACCATATCTTCAGCAGTTATGTGCAAAACTTCACAAGCTTCCTGTTCACGTGACGCATCTTTCCAAAGAATAGACGCTGCACCTCTAGGTGAAATAGGTGTATATAGGGCATTCTCAAGCATTGCCAAAGCATCGCATACACCAAGTGCAAGTGCACCGCCGCTTCCGCCTTCGCTAAGTACAATTGAAATTACCGGCGTTTTAAGTGACATAAACTCCGCAATATTCTTCGCAATAGCTTCGCCCTGTCCACGCTTTTCGGCTTCTACACCACAGAATGCACCGGGTGTATCTATAAAACAAATAACAGGTCTATGAAACTTCTCTGCCTGACGTGCAAGACGAAGTGCCTTGCGGTATCCTTCAGGGTGAGGCATTGCAAAATTAGATGCCTTGTTTTCCTGTATATTTCTACCCTTTACTTCGGCTATGATCGTAACAGGAGTTCCACAAATTCTGCCTATTCCACCAAGAATAGCTCCATCATCACCTACTCCTCTGTCGCCGTGAAGTTCATAGAAATCCTCAAAAACAAGCGGCAGATAATCACGAATAGTCGGTCGTGTTTTATCATGAACAATAGCCATTCGTTCCCATGCTGTTCTTGTATTAACTCTTTTCATCGCTTCACACCTCCTGCTTTTTTGGTTCTGCATTATATCCGTGAAGCTTAAGCAAATGAGAAAGCACACTACGCATCTTGTTACGTCTTACTATCATATCAACAAATCCATGTTCCAACTGAAATTCTGCCAGCTGGAAATCATTAGGCAAATGCTGTTTTATAGTTCCTTCAATAACTCGTCTGCCTGCAAATCCAATGAGAACCTTTGGCTCTGCTATTATAATATCGCCGAGTGATGCAAATGATGCTGTTACACCGCCTGTTGTAGGGTCGGTCATTACAGTTATGTAAAGCTGTCCGGCTTCGTTGTGTTTCTGCACAGCGGCAGAAGTTTTTGCCATCTGCATAAGAGATATGATTCCCTCTTGCATTCTTGCTCCGCCTGAAGCTGTAAAAGCAACTACAGGAAGTTTATTTTCTGCTGCATATTCAAATGCACGTGTAATTTTCTCACCGACAACGCTGCCCATAGACGCCATCATAAAGTTTGAATCCATTACTATCAAAACAGTTTTGCTGCCTTTTATTGTGCACATACCAGTAACTACAGCGTCCTTAAGACCGGTCTTTTGCTGTAAATCTGCCACCTTTTGAGCATAACCCGGAAATTCCAGTGGGTCAGCACTGCAAAGATCCTTGTCAAACTCTACAAAAGAACCACCATCAGCAGTTATTGATATTCTTTCAGCAGCCGTCAGTCTGGCATGATACTGACAATTCGGGCAGACTTTTCCAAGCTCTGCAAGTTTCTGCTGAGTTATAGATGCTCCGCAGCGTGGGCATTTAAACATTGGCACTGCGGATTCAGGGTCATCACCATTAAAACGCTTTGTGACCGTTTTAAACAAATCTTCTAACATATCGTATCACCATATTACAGCTGCCTTATGCAGCCTGTCCTCTTCCATTATGATCTTATGATTTTTTCAGCTGTTCCAGATAATTCATCAGAAAAGCATTGTCATAATTTCCTTCTTCAAAATCCTGATTCTTAAGAAGTTTCAACTGGAAATCTATATTCGTATCTATTCCTTCTACAATAAATTCAGCCAGAGCCAAACGCATTTTCATAATGGCTTCTTTTCTTGTAGGTGCATGAACAATGAGCTTTGCAATCATTGAATCATAATAAGGTGGAATCGTGTAGCCCTGATATACTGCACTGTCAATTCTAACTCCCGGACCTCCAGGTATGTAAAGTGCATCTATTGTACCAGGTGACGGACGAAAATCCAAATCAGGATTTTCTGCATTTATACGGCACTCTATTGAATGACCGGTAAGCTTTATATCCTCCTGATTAAACGGCAGCTTTTCACCCTGTGCAATTTTAAGCTGCATTTGTACAAGATCAATTCCTGTTACAAATTCTGTTACAGGGTGTTCTACTTGGATACGTGTATTCATTTCCATAAAATAGAAATTTCTATCCCTATCAACAAGAAATTCTATCGTACCTGCATTGCAGTAGCCTGCTGCTTTAGCAGCCTTTACAGCTGCTTCCTGCATTTTCTGTCTTAGTTCATCCGTCATAAGCGGACTCGGACTTTCTTCCAATACCTTCTGATTACGACGCTGCATACTACAGTCACGTTCTCCCAATGCCACTGTATTGCCGAATGAATCTGCTAAGATCTGTATTTCAACATGATGAGGGCCAACAATAAACTTTTCAATGTAAACATCGTCATTTCCAAAAAATTTCAAAGCTTCGTCCTTGGCAAGTGCAAGCTGTGCTTCCATCTGCTCATCATTGTCGACTCTTCTTATGCCTCGTCCACCGCCGCCTGCCGATGCTTTTACAAGTACAGGATAACCTATTTCAGCTGCAATCTTCTTTGCATCCTCTACTGAACCCACAACACCATCTGAACCAGGAATTACAGGAACTCCTGCTGCTTTCATAGTTTCTTTGGCGTTGGCCTTGTCACCAAGCATTAAAATAGATTCTGGTGTAGGTCCTACAAATGTTATACCATGCTCTCTGCAAAGTGCTGCAAATTCTGCACTTTCAGATAAAAATCCAAAACCAGGGTGAATTGCATCTGCACCTGTATTCTCACACGCTGCAATGAGTGCCTGCATATTGAGATAACTATCCTTTGTAGCTGGAGGACCTATACAAACAGATTCATCTGAGATCTTTGAATGTATGGCAGATCTGTCAGCTGTTGAATATACTGTTACGCAATGAAATCCAAGTTCACGACAGGCACGTATAATTCTTACTGCGATCTCACCACGGTTAGCGATTAAAACTTTACTGAAACTCATAAGCAATGCTTCCTTACTTTTCTACGGCAAATTTTATCTCACAGGTAACAGCTTTCTTGCCATCGACAGATGCAGTAGCCTTGCCTACGCCTATAGGACCTCTTTGACTAATGATCTCAACTTCAAGGTCAAGAACATCACCCGGTACTACCTGACGGCGAAACTTTGCCTTATCAATACCTGCAAAAAGTGCAATTTTTCCCTTGAACTCCGGCTGAGAGAGAATACATACCGCACCTGCCTGAGCCAGCATTTCAACCATAAGAACACCAGGTGTTACAGGTTTCTCCGGAAAATGTCCCTTGAACCAATAGTCATCTTCCTTTATATATTTACGTGCAACAACACGCTTGCCTTCTTCCATTTCTAATACTTCATCTATAAGCAGAAATGGGTCACGATGAGGTATTACCTCCATGATCTGTTCTCTGTTCATCAAAACCTCTGCCATTTGCTAAACCTCCTGTATATTTCAGCGAATACGCATAATCGGCTGATCATATTCTACTGCTTCGCCATTTGAAACAAGTATTTCATCTACAACACCATCAAAGTCGCTTGTAACTTCATTCATAAGTTTCATTGACTCAATAATCATAAGCACATCACCTTTTTTAACAGTGTCACCCACTTTTACATAAGGTTCATCATCAGGACTTGCTGATGAATAAAATGTTCCAACCAGCGGAGCTTTTACTATATTTCCAACAGGTGCTTCTTCCTTCTTTGCAGATGTATCAGCAGCTACTTCTGTCGGCTCTGCATTTATTGCCGGTACAGCTTCCTGAATTGCAGGAACATATGGAGCAGCTGCAGACTGCATTATCTGAACAGGCTGCGGAGCTGTTCCCTCAATAACAATCTCATATTCATCTGTCTTTAATTTGAGCTTTTCAAGCTTATACTCTGAAACGGCTTTTGCAAGCTCTTTTATTTCATCAATAGTATACATCTCTATTCTCCTTTAGTCTTCGATCTTCTTGAAGCACAGCGTTGCATTGTGTCCGCCAAAGCCTAAAGAATTTGACAAAACAGCCTTTACAGGCATTTGAACCGGACCGTCTGTACAATAATCAAGATCACACTCTTCATCAGGTGTTGTATATCCAATAGTCTGATGAATGAAATCATCCTTGATAGACAGAGCAGAAACAATAGCTTCTACAGCACCTGTACCGCCAAGCATATGACCAGTCATAGACTTTGTGGAATTTATTTTTACCTTGCGTGCGTTTTCTTCACCTAAAGCAATCTTTATTGCCCTTGTTTCATATTTATCATTAAGACCTGTTGAAGTGCCATGTGCATTTATATAGGTAATATCCTCTGGAGCAAGACCTGCTTCTTCATATGAATTCTTCATAGCTCTCGCAGCAGCTTCACATTCCGGTGAAGGTGATGTCATATGATAAGCATCACAAGTTGCACCATAGCCTGCAAGTTCACAATAGATCTTAGCTCCTCTTGCCTTTGCATGTTCATATTCTTCAAGCATAAGAACGCCTGCACCTTCTCCCAATACAAAACCGCTTCTGTTCTTATCAAACGGCGTAGATGCCTTTGCAGGATCGGTTTCACGTGTGAGTGCTTTCATAGTTTTAAATCCGCCGATAGTAAATTCAGTTACAGTGGACTCAGTACCACCGCAAAGACAAGCGTCTAAATATCCATCCTTTATCTTACGGAATGCCTCACCTATCGCATGAGTAGCAGATGCACAAGCTGTAACAGTAGCAAAGTTATCGCCTCTGAAATTTATTTTCATAGCGATCTCACCTGCTGCCATATTAGAGATCATCATAGGAACGAAAAACGGTGAGATTCTGTTTGGACCTTTTTCCAGATACTTTTTATGTTCTTGCTGTGTCATTTCCAAACCACCTATACCACAGCCAATAATAACACCGCACTTGTAAACATCAAGATCTTTCATATCACTGCCACAGTCTTCAATAGCCTGCTTTGCAGAAGCAACTGCAAACTGGGTAAAACGTTCCATATGGCGAATATCCTTTTTGTCACAATAAGCAGTAGGGTCAAAATCACGCACGATTCCTGCTACGCTTACACCTACTTCTGTTGTATCGAAACTGTCGATTTTAGAAATTCCCAGTTTTCCTGCTTTAACATTATTCCAAAATGTAGGAACATCACAACCAAGAGGATTTACAGTTCCCATACCGGTAATAACTACTCTTCTCATAAATATATTTCACTCTGCCAAATTATCATAATAACAGATAATACTTCAGCAAACTCCTTTCTGATTAAATAAATAAATTCAATACAGTTTTATTACATCATAAGACCGCCGGATATTTCAATAGTCTGACCTGTTACATAACTTGCATCTTTTGAACAAAGGAATGAAACAACACTGGCGATCTCTTCCGGCAAACCATAACGCTTCATTGCAACAAGGCTAAGCATTTCCTTTTTCTGTTCTTCTGTAAGAACATCTGTCATAGGAGTTTTAATAAATCCAGGTGCTACAGCGTTTACTGTAATATTTCTTGAACCAAGTTCTTTAGCAGCAGTCTTTGTCATGCCTATAATAGCAGCCTTTGACGCAGAATAATTCATCTGTCCAGGATTGCCGTAAAGACCTGCAACAGAAGCCAGACTTACAATACTGCCGTGCTTCTGACGAAGCATAACAGCACCAACGAGCTTTATCATATTAAATACGCTCTTCTGGTTTACTGCAATAACTGTATCATATTGTTCTTCTGACATTCTAAGCAGCAAGCCGTCTTTTGTGATTCCAGCATTATTTACCAAAGCATCAATGCTTCCAAATGTACTCTTGACTGCCTTTACCATTTCGTCACACTGAGCATAATCAGCAACATTTGCTGCAAAAAGTTCTGCCTTAACTCCAAAGCTGCGGCAAGTTTCTGCAACCTTTTCTGCATTTGCTTTATCATTATCACTTGGAAAATGATTTATTGCAACATCATATCCATCTTTTGCAAGACGCTCTGCAATACACGCACCTATTCCCTGAGATGCACCTGTTATGAGTGCTGTAGCCATTTATTTTTCTCCCTTCAAATTATCTGCCCAAAAGCTTTTCAGCCTGTGACATCA
This sequence comes from uncultured Ruminococcus sp., assembly GCA_947566125.1. GTDB lineage: Bacteria > Bacillota > Clostridia > Oscillospirales > Ruminococcaceae > Ruminococcus_C. Next base: position 18,469 of record CANOIR010000003.1, read on the forward strand.
TTTCTTCTATTACATCTTTACATGGACGAATATCCTTTACCATGCCTGCGATAAGTCCACAAAGGAATGAACCTTCGTCTACATTGCCGTCTACAACAGCTTTACGCAGTGAACCTACTGTCAATGCTTCAAAATCTTCCGGAGGTGCAGCATTCTTTTCCATCTCCTGAAGTTTCTTTGTATACTTTGTCTTTACGCTACGGCATGGGCTTCCGGAATAGAAACCTGTAATCTGATTATCTGTATCCTTTGCTTTTAAGACAAGATTCTTATAGTTTTCGTGAATCTGACATTCTTCTGTTGCAAGGAATCTTGTACCTACTTGCACACCTTCTGCACCAAGCATAAATGAAGCTGCAACTCCTCTGCCGTCTGCAATACCGCCTGCTGCAATAACAGGGATATTAACTGCATCAACTATCTGAGGTACAAGGCACATTGTAGTATTCATGCCTATATGTCCGCCTGATTCTGTACCTTCTGCAATAACTGCATCTGCACCGCTGCGTTCCATACGCTTTGCAAGAGCAACAGATGGAACTACAGGTATAACCTTAATGCCTGCTGCTTTCCAGCTTTCCATATACTTGCCCGGATTGCCGGCACCTGTTGTTATAAACGGAACTTTCTCATCAATAACAAGCTGTGCTAAATCTTCAGCATTTGGACTCATAAGCATAATATTTACGCCAAAAGGCTTGTCTCCCACTTTATCTCTGCATATTCTTATCTGCTCACGAAGATAGTCAATAGGTGCACTGCCGCCTGCAATAATGCCACAACCACCTGCATTTGTAACAGCTGCTGCAAGTGTGCTTTCTGCTATCCACGCCATACCGCCCTGAAAAAGCGGATATTTGCAGCCAAGCAACTCTGTGATTTTTGTTTTCATAATATTTTCCTTTCTCCGTTATCGGATACTTCTACAGCTAATGTTCAAAATTTAATATTCCATAATTATAGCCGCATAGGTAAGACCAGCACCGAAACCTACAAGACATATCTTATCGCCACGCTTTATCTCACCTGAACGAACAGCCTCATCGAGTGCGATAGGGATAGAAGCACTTGATGTATTTCCATGCTGTTTAATATTCACAACGACTTTTTCCATAGGAAGTTTCAAATTTTTCATAGCAGTTTCAATAATTCTTATATTTGCCTGATGAGGTACTATCTTATCAAGACTGCTGAGTTCAAAGCCTATTTTATCAGCAGCAGCTTTTGCAGCCTTTGGCATTGCATGGGTCGCAAATCGATAAACTTCCTTGCCGTCCTGCTTCATGCCATGAGGATAGCTGCCTTCAGGTGCTGAGCTGAAATCATGCCATTCATATGACAGTTTTTCTTCATCAACAAAAGGTGAATCAGGAAGTGCACTTTTTGCAAAAAGATACTTAGCACCTGTACCATCAGCACCAAGATGACTGGAATAAAGTGTATCTTCTTTGTATTCCACAACAGCAGCGGCTGCACCATCGCCAAACAGAATACATGATGAACGATCCTCATAGTTTGTGATACGTGACAACTGTTCATTTGCAATAACCAGAGCATATTTTGAATCAGGCTCTGTTTTTAGAAAACGATGTGCCATATCCATAGCATACACAAATCCGGAACAAGCTGCATTTAAGTCAAAGCAGGCTGCATTAACCGCACCCGTTTCACGCTGAATAATGCAAGACATAGACGGTGTACAGTAATCCTGTGTAATGGTTGTATCAATAATAAGTGCGATCTCAACCGGATCTATTCCAGCAGCATCAATTGCCGACTTTGCTGCCTCAGCACCCATATACCATGTAGGCTCTCCTGTTGCAACATGTCTTACGCTTATGCCGGTACGTGTACGAATCCACTCATCATTCGTTTCAATAAATTTTGTCAGATCCTCATTTGTAAGCATTCCATCCGGCTTAAAGCTGCCGGTTCCTAAAATGTGAAGGCCCATGGAAAAATTCCTCCGTTCCTATTGTGTTTATTTTAATTTTGTGATATGATTAGAAAAGCAGAGATAACATAATACTCATCTGCTGGAAATCATATACTCTTATATTATACAATATTTCGGTGACTTTTGCAATGACAAAGCGTGTTTTTTATATAAACTCCAACAGCTTTATATATTTTGTACATTCAAATGCGCTTTTACAAAGCAATCATTAGCATAATTCACCAATGAAAGTGGAAAGGACTTACGTTTTTATGACAATTTCTCTATTTTCAGGACAAGGCTCACAATTTATCGGAATGGGCATTGACCTCTTAAATGCAGACCCTTCTCTTGGCTTTATTTATGACACAGCCTCAGATGTTTTAGGCTTCGACCTAAAAAAAATCATATCTGAAAGCGATGCTGAAACACTTTCAAGAACAATTTACGCTCAGCCAGCCATTATGGCAACCTCTCTTGTATGCCTTGAGGCTGCAAAAAAGCGTGGCTTTGAATTTGAAGGTGTTGCCGGACATTCTCTTGGTGAATATGCTGCTATGGTCGCTTCCGGTATGCTGTCTTTGGAATACGGATTCCGTGTTATCAAAGCCCGTGCTGCTGCAATGGATAAAGCTGCACAAAATTCAGAAGGTTCAATGTGTGCTATTCTAAAAATGGTTCCGGCAGATGTTGAAAAACTCTGCGAAGAAATTGATGGCTATGTTGTTCCGGCAAACTATAACTCATCTGTTCAGACTGTAATTGCTGGTGAAAAGGCTGCTGTTGCCGCTGCTGCAGAAGCTGCTGCCGCTAAACGTGCAAGAGCCGTTCCGCTTGCTGTAGCAAGTGCATTCCACACAAAAATTATGCAGCCTGCCGCTGATGAATTTTATGAAATGGTAAAGGATGTTAAATTTAACGTTCCAAATGTTAAATTCTATTCAAATGTGCTTGGAACAGAACTTACTGACTTTTCTGATATTCCAACACTGCTGGCTAAACATATTGTATCACCTGTTCGTTTTACAGCAGAACTGGCTGCTATGCAGTCTGATGGATTTGATAGATTCATAGAATTCGGTCCAAAAAATGTTCTGACCGGTCTTGTTAAAAAGACTCTTAAGGATGTAACAGCTAAAAACTGTGAAAATTGCAGTACTCTTGAAGAGGTGATGGCATAATGAATAAATACATACTTATAGGTCACCCTTTGGGTCACTCGATGTCACCTATGATACATGAAAGACTTTTTGCAATAAAAGGCAGAGAAGTTGATTACAGTCTGGTAGAAATAACTCCGGAAGAATTACATTTAAAAGCTGATTTTTTAAGACAATTCAAGGGATTTAATATAACAATACCACACAAGCAAAATATTATTCCTCTGCTTGATGAAATAGGTGAATCTGCTGCAAGATATAACTCTGTAAACTGCGTTGTAAACGATGGCGGAAAGCTTATTGGATATAATACTGACTGTGACGGATTTATAAGAAGTGTAGAAAAATATCCCATGAATGGAAAAGTTCTTCTTGTAGGCTGCGGCGGTGTTGGCAGAATGATGGCAATTGAAGCTGCGAGAAGCGGTGCTGATCTTACATTTGGCATACTGCCGTGTGATAAGGAAAGGGCAGCTATTCTTACAGAAGAGATACATATCATGAGTCCTGATACAAAGATAAAAACTGTTCTTACATCAGACCTTGATGACAGCTTTGATGTTATACTAAACGCTACTCCGGCAGGAATGTATCCTAAGACAGAAACTTGTGCTGTAAGCGATTCTCTGATCGAAAAATGCAACTATGTATTTGACGCTGTTTATAATCCTGTTGAAACTACACTCATGAGAAAGGCAAGGAGTTTTGGAAAAACTGCCAAGGGCGGAAGTGCAATGCTGGTATTACAGGCTGTAAAGGCTCATGAACTTTGGGATAATGATTTCTATACTGAAGATCAGATAGATGAAATAATAACAGCAATGGAAAAGCAGGTAACAGAGCAATTCCCTGTAACTGTAAACGGAGGTGACCATAGGTGACGATATTTCTTTGCGGCTTTATGGGCTGCGGAAAAACCACTGTCGGACACTCTCTTGCCAAAACTCTTGGCATTCCGCTCATTGATACAGATGAAGAAATCGTAAAACATGAGAGTATGAGCATACCTCAGATTTTTGAACAGAAGGGTGAACCTTATTTCAGAAAAGTCGAAGCTGAAATAGTTTGCGGTCTTTGCTCAAAAAACGCAGTTATAGCTTGTGGCGGCGGTGCTATGTTAAACAATGATACTGCATTAACTGTAAAAAACTCAGGAGCTTCTATAGTACTTCTTGACTTAAATTTTGAAGAATGTTATGCCAGAATAAAAGATGACCAAAACCGCCCTATAGTTCAGAAAAACACAAAGCAGCAGCTGAATGAAATATTTGATAATCGTTTAGGCGTATATCAAAACAATGCAACAGTATCTGTTAAGCTTTCATATGAACTTACACCGGACGAATCAGCAAAACGCATTATTGAAATCTTAGGCATAAATGTGCCTACAGCTTGTTAAACAGGAGATAAAATGAAAATATATAATGCAGTGATATATACTATGACCGACAAAGGCATTATCGACAGAGGATTTGTATCTGTTGAAAATGGAAAAATATCTGAGGTTTCCAGCGGATACCCTGATAATATTTCCGTAGAAGATATTGACGCAGAAGGCAGTATACTTCTACCTGGTTTTATTGATGCACACACTCACCTTGGCATTTTAGAAAACGGACTTGATTTTGAAGGAGATGACTGCAACGAAGCATCCGATCCATTCACTCCACAAATGAGAGCTATCGATGGCGTAAACCCTTTGGATTTCTGCTTTGAAGAAGCCAGACGGAGCGGTGTTACTGCTGTTATGACTTCTCCGGGCAGTGCAAATGCCTGCGGCGGTTCTATGCTTGTTATGAAAACTATGGGCGTTTGTGCCGATGATATGGCAATAGCTACAGCGGGAATTAAATTTGCTCTTGGCGAAAATCCAAAGAATGTATACAATAACAGAGATGAAGCACCTAAAACAAGAATGGCTACAGCGGCAATCATACGTGAAGGACTTTATAAGGCTAAGCGTTATCTTTCCGATTGCGAAACAGCTGATGATGATACTGAACTTCCGGATTATGATGCTAAATGTGAATCGCTTATTCCACTTCTAAAAGGTGATATGAAAGCTCATTTTCACTGTCATCGTGCTGATGATATATGCACCGCTATACGTATTGCAAAGGAATTTCACCTTGACGCTGTAATCGTTCACGGAACAGAGGCACATCTTATTCCTGAAATAATAAAAAGAGCCGACATTCCGGTAATATGCGGACCTACTCTTTGCGACAGATGCAAGCCTGAGATGAAAAATCTCACTATAAACAATCCGGCAATTCTGAAAAAAAATGGAATTCAAACAGCTATATGCACTGACCATACTGTTATACCGGTGCAGTATTTGTCTACTTGTGCTGCCCTTGCTGTAAAAGGCGGAATGTCAACAGAAGACGCACTTTACAGCATAACAATGGGAGCATCAAAAATCCTTGGAACTGAAAAACACATCGGATGTATAGCAAAAGGAATGGACGCTGATCTTCAGCTGTACAGAAAAAATCCGCTTGACCTAACAGAAGATCCTTGGCTAGTAATGATAGACGGAAAGGAGTGCTTCTGATAATGGATATAGACGAAGAAATGAAAAAGATGGAAGATGAAATAAAAGCGGAAAAACAAAAGAACAAAAACAAAAAAACAACATCATCCACCTACTCACCAAGCGTAGAAAAGAAAAAAACAAATCCACTTCTTGAATTTTTAATAGGCTTTGTAATGCTTGGCGGCGGTATTTACTGGGTTCTTAACTCATTTGTTGTATCCTTTTCATGGGGTAGTATATGGAGCAGTTTCGGTATGAGTCCGGCTCTTTCAACTGGTCTTATGCTAATACCACTCTTTGTGGGAATAGGTCTTGCGTTTTTCATGGAGAAAAAAGCTCTACCGGGTGCTGTGATAGCCCTTGGAGTGCTTATAATTCTTATAACACTGCTCACAAGCGTTCGATTTAGACCACTTTCAGCTTCATTATGGCAATATATAGTCATGTTTAGCATGATCGCTGCCGGAACAGGTCTTCTTGCAAAGTCACTTTTTAAAAAAAGTGAATAAAAACTGGTATTATTCAGAAAAAAATCAAAAAAAGTATTCCCATATGAAAAAATATGTGATATAATGATTAAGTACAAAATTTGTGCAACAAATAATATTTTAATGTTTTATCAAGAGGTGTATATAAAATGGAAATCAAAAAAACTCTTACAACAACACCTAAGGCTAAGCCTACAGATGAAAGCAAGCTTGGCTTTGGCCACGTTTTCACTGACCATATGCTGGTTATGCCTTATGATACTGGCAAGGGCTGGCATGATCCAGAAATCATTCCTTATGGCAATCTTTCATTAAGTCCGGCTGCAATGTGTTTGCATTATGGTCAGACAGTATTTGAAGGTATGAAGGCTTATCGTGCTGCTGATGATTCTATCCAGCTTTTCCGTCCTGAGGAAAACTTTAAAAGACTTAATAAGTCAAATGAGCGTCTTGTTATTCCGGAACTTCCTGTTGACCTTGCTATGCAGTGCTTAAAGGAACTCCTTGAAGTTGATAAGGATTGGGTTCCACATATGGACGGCACTTCACTCTATATTCGTCCATTTATAATTGCAGCTGACCCATTCCTTGGCGTACGTCCTGGTGACCAGTATTTGTTCATTATCATTCTCAGTCCATCTGGTGCATATTATGCTTCCGGTTTGAATCCTGTAAATATTTACGTTGAAGATAAGTATGTTCGTGCCGTAAGAGGCGGTATGGGCTTCGCTAAGACAGGCGGCAACTATGCTGCTTCTCTCCACAGCCAAGATGATGCTCACAAAATCAATTACTCACAGGTTCTGTGGCTTGACGGCGTAGAACAGAAGTATATTGAAGAAGTTGGTGCTATGAATATCTTCTTCGTTATTGACGGCGAAATAGTTACACCATCACTTGAAACAGGTTCTATTCTGGGCGGTATCACAAGAAAGTCTACAATCGAACTTTGTAAGAGCTGGGGCATGAAAGTTTCTGAAAAACGTATAACCATTCAAGAAGTTGCAGATGCCTATGATGCGGGTAAGCTTGATGAAGTATTTGGTACTGGTACAGCTGCCGTTATTTCTCCTGTTGGTCATCTCAAGTGGGAAGACAAGGTAATGGAAATCAATGACAATAAGATCGGATCCATTTCTCAGAAGATCTATGATACACTTACAGGTATTCAGTGGGGTAAGGTTGATGACACATTTGGCTGGACTCAAAAGCTCTAATATAAATTTAATTTAGGCTAAAAATAAATATTAAACAAATTGGCGTAAGGTTTAACTTAAAAAGTTTGAAACCTTACGCCGATTTTTTATTCCACAGAGTTGATCTGCTTTTCAGAATATTCGGATTGCTTTGCTGCATTCAATTTTTCAAGGTTATTCACAAGATAATCTGTACTGCGGTATACACTTCTGTTTATTGGAGGCTCATACGTCACTTCAATATTTCCATCTGAATTTTTTTCCAAAATAAGCTTAAGATTTTTTGGAAGCCTTACTCCCCATCTTTTCTTAGTATAAATTATACATCTTTTTATCTCTTCGTCCGTAAAACTGCCGCACTTTATTTCCGTCTGCATCATTTATAAAAACACCTCTCTTAATTTTAATAATATAATAACACAACGCTGACCTAAATATATTGACAAACAATGAATTTATAAAAAATTTGCGTCTTAAACCAATATCTGCTGCATACCATTTTTTTAAAGAGATGGAGGTGTTTTTTATGGCAGGACTTACAGAACGTGAAGCACAGGCACGTCTGCGTGCAGAAGGTGAAAATTCACTGGCACAAGGAAAGCAAACGGGTATCATGAAAATATTTCTCGGACAATTCCGAGATTTTATGGTAATGATACTTCTTGTCGGTGCTGTTATAGCTGCACTTTTGGGTGAAGTTACTGACGCTGTCACTATTATACTTATTGTTCTTTTAAATGCTATACTTGGATTTGTACAGGAATATCGCACCGAAAGAACACTTGAAGCACTAAGAAATATGACGGCACCAAAGGCAACGGTCTGCCGTGATGGAAAATGGCAAAAGCTGCCTGCAAAACTGCTTGTATGCGGTGACTTGATTCGTATAGAAGCAGGTGACAATGTTCCGGCTGATTGTGCTGTGACAGAAAGTCAAGGTCTGGCTGTTCAGGAATCAATTCTAACAGGTGAATCTGAACCAGTTTCCAAAACGGTTGTACAGCCGATGCCAAGTTCAAATGCTCTGCATCAGAAAGGTGTACTTTATTCAGGTACAGGTGTTCTGAAAGGAAGCGGTGAAGGAATAGTTATTGCAACAGGAGTAAATACTCAGATGGGTAAAATATCTGAAAGCCTTTCTGATATTGAAGATTCTATGACGCCATTACAGAAACGTCTTGCAGGGCTTGGAAAAGTTGTTGGCTCTTTATGTATAGGCGTATGCATTGTTGTATTTTTAGCAGGCATTTTACGTGGCGAACCGTTTTTTGATATGATCATGACAGGTATAACCATAGCAATTGCAGCTATTCCAGAAGGTTTGCCCGCTACAGTAACAATAGCTCTTGCACTCGCTGTAAGCAGAATGAGGCAACATAATGCACTTGTTAATCGTCTTCACAGTGTAGAAACTCTCGGCTGTGCAAATGTAATATGCTCCGATAAAACCGGAACAATTACAGAAAATAAAATGACAGTTACTGAAATAAGACTTCTAGGCGAATGTTTCAATGTGACCGCAAACAGCATTGCCAAAGGCAGAGAAAACATTAGTGTAAATTCCAACACTGCTCTTTCAGAACTGCTTCACTGCGGAATATTATGCAGCACCGCAACTGAAACAGAAGGCGATCCAACAGAAACTGCAATAATAACAGCAGCAAAAAAAGCCGGTCTTTATGCAGAAAGAATAAGATCAAAATATCCACGAATTTCAATAGAACCGTTCGACAGCGATAAAAAATATATGAGAGTGACTATTAGAAACGGTTCAAAAGAAAAGGTATATGTAAAAGGTGCTGCTGATGTTCTGCTTAAAATGTGTAAAAAATGTCTGTATAACGGAATTTGCACTGATCTCACTCCAGAGCTTTTGCAAGATATAGAGAGATCTACATCTGACATGTCTGACAAAGCACTGAGAGTCTTGGGATTTGCATATGGCGAAAATGATAGTGAACTTGTATTTGCCGGACTTTGCGGAATGGAAGATCCGCCACGAGCAGCAGCAAAAGCTGCTATACGCCTGTGCAGCCATGCAAGAATAAGAACTGTTATGATAACAGGCGATCATCCTAAAACGGCTTCTGCAATTGCAAAAAAAGCAGGCATTCAAAGAGCAGGTCATGTATTGACCGGTGCGCAAATCGATACCATGTCAGACAGTGAACTGGCAGCGGATGCCGACAGATATGGTGTGTTTGCAAGAGTAAGTCCTGCACACAAACTTCGTCTTGTAAGGGCATTTCAGGCAAATGGTGCTGTAGTTGCAATGACAGGCGATGGCGTAAACGATGCACCTGCAATAAAAGCTGCTGATGTAGGCGTTGCAATGGGAAAATGTGGCACAGATGTGGCACGTCAGGCTGCCGATGTTGTATTGCTTGACGATAATTTTGAAACGCTTGTAAGTGCCGTAGAACAGGGACGATGCGTTTATGCGAATATAAGAAAATTCGTGCGTTATCTTCTCTCATGCAATATAGGAGAAGTGGCAACAATGTTCCTTGGAATACTTGTAGGAATGCCCACACCATTGCTGCCAGTGCAAATTCTTCTTGTAAATCTGGTAACAGATAGTTTGCCGGCAATTGCATTGGGCCTTGAACCACCTGATCCAGACGATATGTACTCACCGCCACGAAATAAAAATGATGGATTCTTTTCTGGCGGACTAATGCAAAAGATCGGACTTAGGGGTATACTCATAGGTCTTTGCACTCTTGGTTCATTCAGCACTGCCATGCGTTTAGAAGGTACCCTTGCAGGTGCAAGAACTGCTGCTCTCTGTACACTTATTCTCTCACAGCTTGTTCATGTATTTGAATGCAAATCAGAGAAAAAGGGTCTCTTCAGCATAAATTACACAAACAACATGAAACTTGTCGGTGCTGTCTTGATTTCATTTGCAGCACTTATCGCAGCAGTTCAAATACCAGTTATGCAGGTGATTTTCGGCACTGTTGCACTAAGTCCATTGGGCTGGATCTCTGCAATAGGATTTTCAATTGCCGTTCCTATATGTGCTTCACTTGCCCTTTCAGGCAGAAAATCAAAATAAATTAAAGCGACTGAGCATCCGCAAATGTAAATTCGGGATGAAGTGCAAGATTTATTCCACATGAGATCATACCGGCTGCGTGATCTATAAGTCTGTCAATATCTCTTGGCGTGACCATCATATTTGGACTGTCTTCCGGTATATCCTGCCCTGTAATCGCCCTTGCTACAGTGTGCAGATCAACTACTGTAGGCACACCAATGGCAATTACAGGTATACCTAGAGTATGTTCTGACAGCTCCAAACGCTTATTATCAACGCCGCTTCCAGGGCATATTCCACTGTCACACATTTGAATTGTCGTGCCAAGCCTTGAAAGCTCGGCACACGCCAAGGCATCTATCGCTATAACTGCTGAGGGATTTATTTTTTCACATACTGCTGAAATTATCTCTGCTGTTTCCATTCCGGTCTGTCCTAAAACTCCGCTTTGGATAACGCTGACAGGACGCAATGATCTAAGGAAATCAGCTTCGCCCTCTGCAAGTTCCTGTCTAAGATGACGTGTTGCCAAAATCTTTCCGGCAGCTCTTGGACCTAATGCATCCGGAGTAATGGCACTATTGCCAAGTCCGGCTATAAGAACCGGTCCATCTGACGGCAAGAATGAGGAAAGTTCAAGTGAAAACTCTTCTGTCATTTCCTGATAGTTATCTGAAAATCGGCTGAGTGCAGAAGTTTCAAGCGTAAGATATTTTCCTTTTGGTTTTCCTATTCGTCTGCCGCTTGAATCGCTGTCAATTCTTATATCTGTTATTCTAAATGCATTTCCTCTTATTGTACTGTGAATTCCACTATCATTATATGAATCTTGACTTATTCTTTCAAGGGCAAGGTCCGTTCTTGCAGCCATTATATCAGCTCCTTTTTATATTAAAGAAATATTTGTGCGTTTTTACCGTAATTGGGGATAAAAAATCGTTATTTTATTTAAATAATAACTATTGCATTATTTTATAAATCGTGGTATAATAAGATTTAGTCATGATGCGATTAAACCCAATTGCATTGGCAAATGGTCGTACCATCTTGCAGGAAGCGGTACCGTGTCAATTCCGTTTCTATGATATGACTTTGCTTATCGGATATTCACGGAAAATCCGACCATAAAAAACAAGGAGGTGGCACAAATGCCAAATATTAAATCTGCTAAGAAGAGAGTAAAGGTTATCAAGACTAAGACTGCACTCAACAAGTCAAGAAAGTCAAATATGAAGACTCTTATCAAGAAGGCTGATGCAGCTTGCAAAAACAACGCTGCTGATAAAGACGCTGCTATCAAGGTAGCTATCAAGCGTGTAGACCAGGCTTGCGCAAAGGGTCTTATGCACAAGAATGCTGCAGCTAGAAAGAAGTCTCAGTTGATGAAGAAGCTGAATGCAGCTGGCTAAGTCATTACTTAGTCTGTACTAAAGTATAAAAATTGGGCTGTTGCGTTAAATATCGCAGCAGCCTTTTTTGTAGTTCAAATAAAATTTATTATCATTTATAATTTGATTTAGGATAAGGACTTTTTTCATCAGTTCTTCCCATAAGATAATCAACACTGGTATTATAAAATTCAGCTAGAGATTGCCATACAAAGCTTGGTATGTCATTTTCGCCTGTTTCATATTTGGAATAACCCGTTTGTGACATATTTAGATATTCAGCGATTTGCTTTTGAGTCAAATCAGCATCTTCTCTTAAATTACGTATTCTATTATGCATAATTACTCCCCTAATTTATAGGTTATAAGCAAATTATTTTTTACTTTTGGGATAAGGCTTTTTCTCATCAGTCAAGCCAAGCAAATAATCCACACTGGTATCATAAAACTTGGCAAGTGCAACAAGCACTTCGGTTGGAATATCTCTTGTTCCAATCTCATATCGGGAATATGTGACTTGTGTGCAGTGGAGATATTCCGCCAAATCACGCTGATATAAGTCAGCATCTTCACGTAAATTTCTAACTCTTTCGTACTGCATATCATCACTCCTTTTATGAAATATTATATAGCAAACCAAATTGGTATATTGACATATAAACCGAATTGGTATATAATATTTCAATGAAAGGTGGTATATTATGATGATACAAAATGAATATATAAGATATAAAAAAGCTTATTTTTGTTTGCTTTGTGCTATGTGTGATGCTATCGAGCTTTTAGAAAGTATCCTTACAGAAATTGATGTACAAAATGAAACAAAAAAGCTGCTGACAGCTGAAATCGAACGTCTTAAAGCTGTACAGCAGCAAACAGAGGAATTTATTATATCAGACTAAAATATATCACTCTGCTCCAAGTCCAAAACTTATTTGCAATGCGTTATTTATTTGAGTCATAGAACCGGTATCAAGTGTTCCCATCTTATCTTTAAGTCTGCGTTTGTCAATTGTACGTATTTGTTCCAAAAGAACAATGCTGTCCTTTGTAAGTCCGCACGAATCCGCACTTACCGGAATATGAGTAGGCAGCTTTGCCTTATCTTTCTGGCTGGTAATTGCCGCTGCGATTACTGTTGGACTGTGTCTGTTGCCAATATCATTCTGCACGATAAGTACGGGTCTAACTCCGCCCTGTTCAGAGCCTACTACTGGGCTGAGATCTGCGTAATAGATGTCGCCACGTCTGACCATCATATATATTCACTCCTATTTAAGAATTATACTCTGTCTGGATTATGCCCTGTTATTACTATTTTATGCACTGTTTAAATATAGGTGCAGAAAGGAATTTTTTATGATAGAATTTTCAACGATTCACTTTGAAGAATTAGATTCAACAAATACAAAATGTATGTCACTTGCAAGAAATGGTGCAGCACATGGTACAGTTGTAATTGCAGATCACCAAAGTGCCGGAAAGGGCAGACGTGGACGTTATTTCTGCTCGCCAAAGGGTGCTGGGCTTTATTGCAGTGTTTTAATTCGTGAAGGATTTAACATGGAAAATATAAATCTTATAACACCTTATACCGCTGTTGCTGCTGCCAAAGCTATTGAAGAATTATCCGGACATGAAGCGAAAATCAAATGGGTAAATGATATTTTCATGGGCGGAAGAAAACTTTGTGGAATTCTTACAGAAGCATCTTTGCCTGATTTTGCTGTTATAGGAATAGGCATAAATCTTTTGTATGTAAAAGACGAATTTACAGAAGAATTACATTCCATTGCAACATCTATTGAAGAGCAAACAGGAAAAATTATAACACCCATAGAAATGGAAAAAGCACTGCTGTTCCACCTTTCAAACGAACTTTCAAAAATCAGCAGCAAAGCATTCTTAAATGAATACAAAAAACGTTCTTTTGTAATAGGAAAAGAAATCGAGGTTCATTCAGGCAATGAAATTTACAATGCCAAAGCAATCGATATAGATGACAATGCCGGACTTATATTAGAATTACCCGATAAAACAAAACGAACACTGATAACCGGTGAAGTGTCTATAAGAATCAAATAACAAGAAAAAGAGCCACAAAAATTTGTGACTCTTTTTTATAAAAATTTAAATTACAATTATTATTCCTTAACGCCACCCAGAGCAACGCCGCCAACGATAAACTTAGACAGACAAAGGTAGATGACAACAATCGGAATTACAGACAGAGCAACAGCTGCATACTGTGCACCTACGTCAGGATGCTTATCCTGACCAAGTACGTTCTGAATCATGATAGGCATTGTGTAACGCTTTGTGTTACTCAAAATAATCATGTTCTGTGTGTAGTAGTTGTTCCAGTTCTGAACGAATGCAAATATAGCCTGTACTGCAATAGCAGGTTTACACATAGGAATTGCAATAGAAACAAATGTACGGAACTCTCCGCAGCCGTCAATTCTTGCTGCTTCTACTATATCCAGCGGGAATGAAGACTTCATATACTGACGCATATAGAATACAACAGCAGGAGCTGCAATAGCTGGAAGAATAAGTGGAATATAAGAGTTTGCAAGACCCAGAGTACCAACCATAAACTGTACAAAACCTGTAGATGTTACCTGAACAGGAATCATCATTACAGCCAGAATGATTGTATAAGCTGTGTCACGAATCTTGAAGTTGTAAACAGTTAAACCGTATGAAGTCAGTGCAGAGAAGAATACAGTAAGAACTGTAGAGCAGCCTGCAATGATCAAGCTGTTTAAATAACCTGTCCAAACATTGAAGTCTGGGAACTGAGCCATTTCGCCCTGGGAAATATTATAATAGTTTGTAGCAAAATCGCCGCCAGGAATGAAGTTAATAGGATTGGTACTCAAGAAAAATCTGTCATGTGTAGCATTACATACCATTATCCACAGAGGAACGATACATACTGCTGCAAGCAAAAGACAAATAATGAAACAGCCTGCTGACTTAATTTTTTGAATCAACATATAATTCTTAGATACGCCAACATTTTCCATTATTCAATACCTCCCATCTTTGCAAGCTTCTGTTCTTTTTTGTAAGCCTTAATCATTTCCTTACGCTCTTTCTTTTTACGAACTTCATCAGCGTCACGATTTGCACGGAATACAAAAATACCCAGAATAGCTGTTACAATAAACAGCATGATGGAAGCTGCACCAGCAATACCATACTGCGGGCTATGTACATTGTTACCAACACGGAACTGTTCGTAAATAAATACAGCAACAGTACGCAGATGATCCTTGATGTCACCCTGTGCTGTGTGATACAGGAAAGGAATATCAAACATCTGGAGACCACCGATCATAGAAGTGATCAGTGTATAAACAACCATTGGTCTGAGCAAAGGAAGAGTGATCTTTCTCAAAACCTGACCACTGGATGCACCGTCAATATTAGCTGCTTCAAACAGTGATGGATTGATACCAAGAATGCCAGACATCATCATGATCATAGTATTACCAAACCACAACCATGTTTGAATAAACATTACAATGCCACGGCTCCATGCTGCACTGTTCTCAAACTTGATAGCGGTTTTACCCATGTTGTGCAGAACAACATTCATTGCACTTGTTTCACTGTTAGAAATGAAACGCATGAAGAGAGCTGCTACAGATACAGCAGTGATAATATTAGGCAAATACATAATTACCTTAAATGCACCCTTGCCAGGAATATGCAGCTTGGAATCTGTAAACCATACAGCAAGCAACAGGGAAAGGAAGATCTGAGGAATAAAGTTACCTACCCAAAGAATAATAGTGTTAATAAAAGACTGAGTAAATGTATTGTGCAGTGAAGCTGCTCTACGATCACCGGTACCAAAAAGCAGTGTCTGATAGTTCTCCAATGCTACAAAATCACTTGCAGCATTACCATTGCCTTTAAAACTCAAAATAAAAGTATTGATCAATGGCCAAATCTGAAAGAACAGATAGACAATGAAAAATGGTGCGATGAACATATAGCCGTACTTGGCATAGCTAATAGACTTAATACGACTTTGTGCTGTCGATGCCATTTTTAAACACGCCCTTTCAAAAATTTAGTAAAATAGTAGTAGAAAAATAGAAATAAAAATAAATATACACCTGCACAGCAGAATTTCGCCGTGCAGGTTGTACATTATTAAGTTAAGTTTAAATAATTATTTTAAATTATTCAACTGTGATATCTGTAAGAGCTTCAGAAACCTTGTTCAGGAACTCATCAACGCAAGCATCCTCAGAATCGATTGTGCCTTCGCAATAAGCCTTTACAGCATTCTGGAGTTCAGTGTTGATAGTAGCATCATACTGAGTAGCAATGCTCATATCGATATTTGCAGCAGAGTCAGCCAGAACAGCGAGCTGATCCTGACCACCGAGCAGTGCGTTGCTGTTTGTGCCAGCAGCAATTGTGTTAGCCATAACAACCTTGTTGTTTACGAAGTCGCCCTTAGCGTCAACGTACTTCTGCATAGAAGTTGTATCAACTGTCATGTAATACAGGAACTGACCAGCTTCTGTAGCATTATCACACTTAGGAGATACGCAGATCCATGTGCCGCCCCAGAACCAGCTTGTAGGACCAGCAACGATGTTGAACAGACCATATGTAGAACCTTCTGCACCCTCTTCGCCTTCAGCCTGAGACAGCTGTGAGCCAGCACCCAGTGACCATGTTGGGAAGAAGAAACCGAATGTCTTGTTAGCCTGTGTACCAGCACTCATACCCTGTGGAAGCCAGTCATCTGTCCACTGAGAAGCTGTGCTGATGTAACCAGCGTCATAGTTTGTCTTTGCCATAGAGATGAAGTCACCGAGGCAAGCCTTTGCGTTGTCAGCTGTGATTGTGCCGTCCTGAACCCAAGCAGATGTTCTGTTACCGTTAGAGTATGCTCTCCAAACGCCGTCAACAGAGTCAGCCATAGCTGTTGCGCCTTCAGACTTTTCAGATACTGTAGCAGCTGTTGCCCAGAATGCATCCCAGTCAGAAATAGCAGCCTGCATATCTTCAGGAGTTGTAATGCCGAGGTATTCTTCAGCGAGGTCAGTTCTATAAGCATAACCACCAGCAGCAACCTGCCATGTAGCACCCTTAAGAACGCCGTTGTTATCCTTACCCATTGCTACTGTGTAGTCATATGCATTTGCATACATATCTTCAGTGATACCTACAGCAGACAGAGGAGCAGAATACTCATCGTTATTCTGGTAAGCCTTATTCCAGTCAGCATCGCAGAAGTACAGGTCAACGTCATCATCAGAAGCGAATACCTGTGCATACTTCTCGTTAGCTTCGCCGCCAGCTGAACCTACGTTCTTGTATACCATCTTAGACTTGTCCATGCCAGATGCTTCAGCAACTACATCGTACATATAAGAAAGGTCGTCTTCTGTCCAGCAGAGAATTGTCAGAGCGTCGCCGCCCTCACTCAGTGTGCCATCAGGTGCACCGAGAGCTGGTACTTCAGCTTCAGAAACGGACTCAGACTCAGACTCAGATTCGGATTCAGATTCGGACTCAGATTCAGCCTCAGACTCGGATTCAGATTCGGACTCAGACTCTGCTTCAGTTGCAGCCTCAGTAGCGGATTCAGATGTAGATGATGATGTGTTATCATCGCCACATCCAACAAATGCTGTAGCAGTCATAGCAAGAGCTGCTACGAGTGCCAATGTCTTCTTCAGATTGTTCATTGGAAATTTCCTCCTTAAATTATATATTATATTATCTTTATAAATAATATAATTTGCTTTTTTTGCTTGCAAAGCGTGAGAATTTCCCACTACTCAGCAGCAATCCTTTGATAAGTTTAATATACACTAATTCTTAAACAAAGTCAAGTAATATTCCATTCATTCATTTTTTTCAGCAAATAGCACATGTTTCAATAGTTTAATTTGTACTATTTGTACAACATACAGACAGATTCACTTGCAAAAGTTACAAAACGGTTAAATAATAATTGATCATTTTGCCGATTAAAATGGTTATAAAACCTAGCAAACAAGATACTCATCTATAGATCTATATAATTCTACAGTCATTCCTTCGACATAAAGTAGTTCAAGAATGTTCTTATAACCACCTATTTCATCACGCAAAGCAATGATTTTACTTGCAAGTTCCATATCTACACCCGGTAAATATGCAAATTCTTCCGCTGACGCTGTATTAACATTAACTATAACAGGTATCCAATCTGTTTTCTGAGTGTTTTCATAATCAGTTTCCGGCGGATTTGTTTCCTCAGTAGAGTCATAATATTCCACATCAAGATAAACAAGGTCATATATTTGCTGGTAACGTATTTTTCCAATACCGTTTACTTCCAAAAGCTCTTCCCTGTTTCTAAATCCACCATTTGCTTCTCTGTAAGCAATTATATTTTCAGCTGTGATCTCGCCTATTCCTGGAAGCTGGATCAGTTCCTCAAATGAAGCTGCGTTTAAATTAAGCGGAAATTCAACATATTCATTTCCAAATTCCATTTCATCTTCGTATTCAAAATACTCAAACAAAGATGTTGTAGTTTCTGTTTCAGCTTTTATTTCTGTCTTTTCAAAATTCTCTTCCGTCTGCACTGCCGATTCATTATATGATACAGTTGCTTCCTTGATAAAATCTCCTGTAGTTCCAAAACAAACCACCGCCTGAATATTTTTATTCGTCAGCTCTTGTTCATCATCATCAAGAATCATATAAATACTTATTGCAGTAAAGACAATCATAATCAGAATTGCTGCAAATGTCTTGATCTCATTCATCAAGTAATGTCACACTTAAATGTCAATATCCAAATTTGTCGATGCAAAAATTATAAAATAATGCAGCGATCAACCCATGCTTAACCGCTGCATATATTTTTTAATCAATTATAATTATTCAGCATCACTCTGCATTGCGTCAATTACATCACGCAAAGCCTTTGTGCTCTTCTGAAGAGCTGCTAAATCAGCATCGTTAAGAGGAGGTGTGATCTCACGCTCTACACCTGCTGCACCAACTACACATGGAAGGCTGAGGCAAACGTCCTTAACGCCTTCATAACGACTGCCGTCCTGATATGTAGATACTGTAAGAGCTGTCTTTGTATCACGAAGTACAGCTTCTGCAATCATATTTACAGAAAGTGCAATTGCATAATATGTTGCACCCTTGCACTTGATAACTTCAGCACCGGCTTCCTTTACTTCCTGAACGATTTCGTTCTTGTCACCAAGATCCTTTACAGAATTGCAGTAATCTTCAAAAGGCATACCGCAAACAGATGCCAGACTCCACGGTACCATTGAGGAATCACCATGTTCACCGAAAACATAAGCGTGTACATTCTTAGAACTTACATTAGCATGGTCTGCAAGACAAGCTCTAAGACGTGAGGAATCAAGAACTGTACCAGAACCCATAACCTGTGATGGCTTCAAACCAGAAACCTTGAGTGCTTCATATGTAAGAACGTCAACAGGATTGCTTACAATAATATAGCAGGCATTTGGAGCGTACTTTGTGATTTCAGGCATTACAGATGCTATGATCTTAGCATTTGTCTTGCAAAGATCCAGTCTGCTCTGACCTGGCTTTCTTGCTATACCTACAGTTACGATTACCAAATCTGAATTTACCGCATCAGAATAGTCACCGTCTCTTACATCACAGCCAGGATAGAAAGAATTACCCTGCATAATATCCATTGCTTCGCCCTTAGCCTTAGGCTTGTTAATATCTACAAGCACCATTTCAGAGCAAAGGCCTTTTATTGCCATAGCAAATGCAATAGATGCACCAACATTGCCGGCACCTAAAATAGTTACCTTTTTACCTTTTTTTATTTCGTTCATTTTTTTATTTTCCTCCTAACATCTTTGTATGATCAATATAATCATTTATAAAATTACCTTTATAATAATTACCTTTTTTCGCCCATGTCAATTAAGTTTACAACTAAATTTTCGACACAATGCATTGTATTTATTATACCATACCATTCTTTACTTTGCAAGAGTGTTTAATGTCACTCAAATTTTTTTGTTAATTTGCAACATATTACCACAAGGAAAATAGCTGTTTTATACAAACATTTTATACAAATAAATTTCCAAGCCGATTTTGACTTTTTAATAAAGCTATTCTTTTCTCACTTTAATATCACATTTTCATTTATAGCCTGAGTTATTTAATATGTTTTGCATATTATAAGCCACAGTTTTAAAGATATATTTGTTGTGAATTGCTAAAGTTTTGGAAAAATTATGTGAAATGGGTTCACTTTGGAAAATAAGTGTGATATAATATATATTACGCAAATTACAAAACAATTACAAAAGGTTTCAAATCAGTAATGACATAAAAGAAAAAAACATAAAAACAAGAAAGCACTTTAATTTATTAAGTGAAAGGAACTTAAGTATAATGAAATCAAAAAAAAGCAAAATCATTTCAATTGTCACTGCTGCTGCGGTGCTTTTGACATCGGGGATAATTTTAAGCAAAACAACTACAAAAGCAAGTGCAAGTGACGCTGTACTGCTTCAATACGACTCACAATGGGGAAGCTATCCTTATGGTGATGGTACTATCAGCGACAGCGGCTGCGGTGAATTTGCAATTATAAACGCTGTAAAATATCTTACAGGAAACACTATGGACATTTATACTGTAGCTGACTGGGCAAGTGCAAATGAATACATATGGGGTGTAGGTTCAAGTTTTAGCATCGCTCCTGATGCAGCTGCAAAATTCGGCGGTGAATATGGATTTCAGCTTGATTTGCACTATGGATTCAAAGGATATGTAGGAAGCTCTTATCCTGATTCCGAAGAAACATTTGATGCAGCGTGGGATGTGATTGTGTCAAAGCTCTCACAGGGTGAAGTTGCTGTAGGTTTGGTCGACAATCACTTTATAGCATTGGTAGATTATGACAGCAGTACTGACAGTGTACTTGTTTATGATCCCGGTGCTGGTTCTAAACGTCAGACAACATCCGCCGGCAACTGGAAAACTCATGACGAACTTAATTACTGGTCTAGTGCCGGAACACAATATTTAAAGCTTAGGGCATATCTTACATTCTATTTTGCAACGGGAAGTTCCGGTTCATCTGGAGCAGAAACACAAACAACACCAGCATTCAGCGGTTCTGCCGATGCGGCTGGAACATATACTGTAAATACAGGTGGCGGTGAACTTAACCTACGTGCTTATCCTAACGCATCATCTGCTGTATTAAACTCTATTCCAAATGGTGCTGATGTGGAAGTAATAGAATCTGATGGAAATTGGGCAAGCGTTACTTATAATGGTCTTAACGGATATTGCAGCGTACAATATCTTGAACGCAAACTTGAAACCACAAATTCTTCCGAAAGCTCAGAAATAACAACTACTAAAACTACAGAAGAAACAATATCGACAACAACAGAAACTACCTCAGCACTTTCTGAAGAAAATGCTGGAGAATATATCGTATCAGCAGATGGTTCATACCTCAATATGCGTGAAGGAATGGGTACTGAATTTGACATTGTAGTGCAAATTCCTGATGAAACAAAAGTAACTGTAACAGCTGCAAATGATGAATGGGCTGCTGTAACATGGGATGGCAATACAGGTTACTGCTCATACATATATCTTAAGAATGCAGAAAACAGCACTACTGATACATCTGAATATGTAGATGGAACATCTTATTCAGAAACAGAAACCGAAACTGTATCAATCGAAACAGACAGCTCAAATAAAGATTCGATTAAATCTGATGAAAATAATGATATACAAAATATATATTCAAATATAGACTCTATAGCAGATGAATCAGAAGAAACTTCAGAATCTTCTAATTCTAATGATGCCGGTGCTTATCGTGTAAAAACAGACGGACTACTCTTAAATCTCCGTGCCGAATGTGATATGAACGCAGAAATCTTGGAAAAGATCCCTGACAACAGTGAAGTATTTGTAATAAATGCCGGAGATGAATGGTGCAATGTTTCATGGAAAGACACTGTCGGCTATTGCAGAACAGAATACCTGGAAAAGGTTATAATCGCTGCTGATCAAAGTGTTGATGATATTGAGAATATAGACCCTGCTTACAGAACATTATACGGTGATTCCGACAATGACGGTGAAGTTAAGATGTCTGATGTAATACTGCTTCACAAGGCACTTACAGGAGCTATTTCTCTAAACAAAACAGCTGCTGCAAATTCAGACTGCTACACTGATGGAAAACTTGATATAGTAGATGTAACAGTCATCATTCAGCATCTTATAAGAAATTGTGATATGCCGATAAATCCGGCTGAATTTTAAAACGAGCTGTCGGTGAGGGGTTTCACCCTTCCGTCACGGCTAATGCTGTACCACCTGCCCTTTCAGGGATGGTATTTATAATAAAAACAACAAAAAGGCTGTTGCAACTCAAACTTCTGCAACAGCCTTTTTAATTACATTTACAATTATCTTACTTGAGCTTTATCATCTCTTTCATAACACTCAAATCAAATATATTAAGTCTTTCGTCTTTACATACATCGCCTGCAAATGGTGCTGTAAGCTTTCCGTTATTCACGATATAGTTCTGCATCATGATAATATCAAGCATACTGAATATGCCATCGGCATTTACATCGCCTATAACGGGCTTTTGTTCAGCAACTGTGGGTTCTAAAATAAACTTTTGTCCATTGCCACCCCAATAATTCCACTGACAAATATTTGCACCGTCATCAAGGCTGATTCCATAAACATCAGCACATGATTTACCTCCGGATATGGCACTTAAAAGCGTATATGTACCATCACTGTTACAATAAAGCTCAAATTTCTGCGAATCACTGCCGTTTAACTTTTCAAGATAAATGTTAGCACCATCGTCAGCAGAGCCGTTTTCCACTGTAAGAGCAAGTCCGGATTCTGACTGAATGGTATATGTACCATCACTTTGTTTTGTAAATGTCCAGTTTACCTCAGCTCCTTGAATTGCATTGCCGTTGTTTTCAGCAATAAAGCGTCCACTGTTCAAATTTCTTATGGCATATGTTCCATCGCTTACCATAGGGCAAACAGGTGTAAGCTTCCACATCTGACAAGCTCCACCCCAATAATTCCACTGTTTTATAACTCCTCCGTTTTCATTTGACCAATCATATACATCAAGACCGGATTTTTCTCCTGAACACTTGGAAACGATTCCGCAAAATGCTCCATCTTGAACTATTCTAAAAAGCTGATTGTCAGAACCGGTGTAAGTTTGAAGTTCCACATTAAAGCCATCAGAGGCATCATTACCGGCAACAGCAATACACTTTGATTCATCTTTCATAGACAAAAGCTTGCAATATGTATCGTCAACAGCAACTATTCTCCATTCCTGATGACTTCCTCCGCCAAGTCCCCACTGCTGTATCTGTGTTCCTTCATCTGCCGCACCATCTTTCAGGTCAATGACCTTTCCGCTAAATTTATTTGTTATATAATAAGGAATTCCGCTTAAAAATGATGTATCACTAAGTTTGGAAGTACTGCCTATTCCCTGAACAGAACTTGAATTGTAAATCAACTTACTATCCTTATTTTGAGAATTTATCATATCACTTGAAAAATTGTATGCATCCTTTTTGCTGCCCCAAATACAAGTATTATTTCCCGAGGCAGTAAAAGTCATTTTCTTAATCATATTTACCGACTCATCAGATTGTACAACAAAACTGCCCTTATATGTTACACCATTATATGTAAATGTCATTTCAGCAGAATCCTTTGACATAGTCCATTTTCCAGCTATATCACCTGTTACCGTACCGTCAGCATTTAATATAATATTCTGAGAATACTGAACTTCCGCATTATTGCCGCTTGTTACTTGGTCAGCAACAATTTTTTGATTAAGCTTATGAAATATAAACTCATAATCGCCCGTAACAGCGTCCATAGTATGCGGTGCATTTGAAGCCTCTTCACCGGGAACATATTCATAAGGCGTTGCAACAGGCCAGTTGTCCTCATTCATTATAAGCTGATGAACACGAACCTCGTGGAAGCCATATGCATCGTCAAATTTATTGTGATAAATTACAAAAAGCTTGCCATCATCATCCATAAGAACTGAATTATGTCCTTGTGCTTTATTTGGGCGGTCATTACAGTTCCATTTATAGTTGCTCATAAGACGCATACCAATATTGCCGCCAATATTGTCACCTCCGGTTTTATAAATTGCAGAATTTCCATTTTGATCTAAATATGGTCCAGATGGATTTTCGCTTCTAAATATACGCATATTATATCCGCCGTCATTATTAAAGCATCCATAAGACACAAATAAATAATAATATCCCTTGCCTGTTTCAGAATTTTCCATGTATTCTATATAAGGACCTTCTCCGGAAACCCAGTGACCGCCGGCAGCTTTAATTCCCATATATGCATCTGAAACATCAGCAACTGTGTCATACTTGACATTATAATCACGCAAGCCCGTATTTTCATCAAGTTCAAGCATAAAAAGTCCGCCAAACCATGAACCATATATCATCCAGAGATTTCCGTTCTCATCATAAAATACAGCAGGGTCAATCGCATTTGTGCCATAATTTGGATTCCATGAACCATTTCTATCAAGATAACGTGAAAGGTCAGGGTTATTTCCCAAAACTTTTGGCACATCTGTTTTTGAATAATTAAATGTACTTGTATTATCAAATCCAGAATACACAATTGTATCAACATATGTATAAGGACCGTCAATATTATCTGCTGTACACATTACAATTGATGATTTATAATTATCACCGTTTATACTTAGATACATGCAATATTTACCGAGCACCTTATTGTAAACAATATCTGGTGCCCAAAGGTTTCCTGACAAATCATAATTTTTATTGGATGGCGATGACCATGCCGCAGGCACTGCAAGATCAGTATATATATCTTTGAAAAATGTAGTATTTTTAGTTCCTGCATTTGAATTTGCGGTAAATGTCCAGCTTCCAAGATCCTTGGAACGTGCGGCAGCCAAATGTGAGCCGGCAATATAATAACTGCCATCCTCTAATTTTACAATTGACGGATCATGTACACCTACTCTTGCATGATTTGCAGCAGAAACAGAACTGTTTGAAAAAGCACTGCTAAACATAATGGTACTTGCAATCAGTAGCGATGCTGTTTTTTTTAATCTCATAAAATTTTACCTCCTATTATTTTTAAAACAATTCAGAATAATAATTATTTATTATATATACATTATATACTCAACAGTAAAAAAATAAAATGACTTTTTACATCAAAAATATTGCATAATGCATTATTTTTAAGGCTGTTTAAAAAATAAAATTATAAAATAAAAAAGTCATGCGGCAAAAACAAACCACATGACTTTACACTTTTGGAGCTTGTGACGGGATTCGAACCTGCGACCTGCTCATTACGAATGAGCTGCACTACCAGCTGTGCTACACAAGCTTATTTAATGTGTGTATTATACCATATAAATACAGCTTTGTCAATAGATATATAATTTTTAATCACAGCACGTTCCAGACCTTAAATATTTCGGCGTTTTGACAGGATTTTGCGTAAATTCTTCGTTTGTATGGTTCTTTCTACAAAAAAACTTAGAAATTCCCAATTTGTTATTGAATTCTATTTCAGAGTGTGTTATAATAAGTATAACTAATTTTTAGTCTAAAGGAAGGTTTCATTATGAAAAAGAAGAACAAGGCTACCTCCATACTTGGAGTGATCGTTTCCATCATCTTAATTATTGTTGCCGCTGCAACACTGTTTACGACAGTTCTTTTTGCAAGAAAGGATACGCCTGAGCTTTTTGGGTACTATCTATATATGCAGAAAAGTTCTGCCATGGAAGTTTCTGACTTTGAAGATGATTCAGCATCCATTCATGCAGAAACAGTTGTATTCTCAAAAGCATATAACGGAACTGATCCGCTGTCAGTAAATAATGCTGTTTTATGTGTGCTTGGTCCTGATGATGCTTCTCCGATCGAGGACAAGGATTCAGACGGTTATGCGATCCGCAGAATACTTAGAATTGAACCAAATGAAGAAACCGGCGAGCTTATGTATTACCCTACAACAATGCAGCAAGACAGCGTAGGAACTGAACCTGCTATTTCAGGCTCATCTATCATTGGTATATGTGAGTTTGAACATGCCGGTTTGTATTCATACATCAAATTTGTCCAGACTATCCCTGGAATTATACTGCTGCTTGCACTTCCATGTATACTTCTTATAGTGATGATAATAGTAAAATGCGTTCGTTCCAGAAGCCGCAGACTTGAAGAAGATGAATATGCATTTGAAGAAAGCTATGACGAAGTTCCAGGCGAAGATGTGTATGACGAAGATGAATATGATGATTATGACGATTATGATGATGGCGAATTCGATGAAGCTATGGATAATGATAGCGATGACTTCGATGACAATTATGATAAGAATTACACTTCGGAACAGACAAAGCCGCTCTATACTCCTGACATCACAAACACAAGCACACTTGACCGCAAGCGTGTATCAATTGCACAAAACTTCACTCCAAAGGCTGTAAATCCAAATTCACCTTATCAGAAGGCTCGTACAATGCAGTTCAAAGCACAAAAGGATATACCGATTCTGAGCAATGCACCATATGAACAGCCGGTTCAGCCTCGTCCGGAAAATGAATATGTCGGCAAGTATTCAAATAATACACAGAATATACCGCCTATACATGAATCCCCTGTTACATTTGCTCATGATGATCAGCCTGCTCCAGCTCAAGTACAAACACCATCTTATCATGGCACTCACGAAGCTGACGGCACATCAAGCGGCAAAATATTCCGTAAAAACAGTTCAATTTCATCATTTAAGAAGCCTAATGTTGACGATATATTAAATAACGACCCAATTACAAGAACTACAGCTGAAGTACCAGCTCGTGAAGCTGCACCGGAAACACAGAGCTCTGCTTCAAAAAAGAATTACTTCCAATCATCTAAAAACCGCAGCGAATCTGTAAACAATGCCTCTATAGACGACCTGCTTGAAATGATTGAAAATCAAAAGAAAAGATCTTGATTTATTTAATGTAAAAACATAACTAAGCAAAAAGCGTCCCTGATTCTGTATTGAATCAGGGACGCTTTTTATTATTCGATTTGTTATTTTTGTTATTTTTAATCTTTAACCAATCGTTCTCTTTACAGATTCAACTATTATATCGGAACAAAGATCTATTCCAAGTGTACTGCTATTAAGACAGAGTGCATAATTTGACTTATCATACCAGTTTCCACCTGTATTTATACTATAAAATGTTTCTCTTCTCTTATCCGATTTTCTAAGCATAGCTTCAGCTCTTCTTGGCTCTATGCCGTAATTATCAACTGCTCTCCTAACTCTTGTTTCTGTATCAGCATATATAAATGTACTGAATGTTCTATCGAGTTCACGCAAAATATAGCTTGCACACCTGCCTACTATTACGCAATCTCCTTTTTCTGCCAGCTCTTTTATAATATTTGTTTCTACTATATATACTTTATCAGACAGTGGTAAATTATCTTCTATTGAACGTGTTGGATTAGATGAAAGCATAAGTGTATATAAAAAGCTCTTTGGAGCGGCTTCTTCAGCACTTGCAAGATAATCTACAGATACACCGCATCTCTCTGATGCCATCTCAAGTATTTCTCTGTTATAAAATGCTATTCCGAGTTTTTCTGCCACCTTTTGTCCTACTTCACGTCCGCCGCTTGCGTATTCTCTTTCGATTGTGATAATTCTGTTGCTCATATTCTAAGCTCCTTTCGTATTATATATGTGATTTCTCTATTATAGCATATTTTAATGAAAAAATCATTAGTTTTTTTATATTTTCTATCAATAAAAACAATTTTCAGCAATTTCAACAACTGTAAAGCTATCGTATTATGCACATTGTAAACATTTTACAGGTAAATGATTACTTTTTATTGCTTTTTATGAATTATAAATAATTAAATCTTATCTTACTCTGCACCACGCATTATAGCATTAACTATAGATGGATAATACCAAGTGCAATCTTTACGATTTAAAAGACCAAATCCATTATCGCCATCAGAATTTACCGAACCATTGTCCCATATAAAACATTTTATTCCATTCTGCTTTGCACTCTTTACATAATATTCAATATGAGCTGCTCTATCTGCTGTATTATCATTCTTATTTACAGAACCGCATTCATCAATAATTACAGGAACACCCTTACTTATAAATGTATCTGCAAGATATTTAAAGTTTTTATCAAGCTCTGCTTTATCAGCATCGCTACCCCATGTTGAACGGTCACTTTCAGTACCGCAAAAATCCCATGGTGCATAACTATGAATAGAAACTATAATATGATCGTCATTCGGAACCTTAACATCATTTACCGCTGCTTCTGTTATAGATTGCGCATGAGATGTTACTATAAGAGTTCTGTCTGCATTAAGTCCGCCGGTACTACGTACTGTTTCAACAAATTTTGCAAAAAGCTGATTTATAACATCTCTCTCTTCAGGAGTACCGCCACTCCATTCAGTTGATGAGCCTACTACACGAGGTTCATTCATGCCTTCAAAAATAAGATGATGATCATATTCTCCAAAGGTGCTGCAAATCTGTTCCCAAATATGCATAAGCTTCTTTTCTACATTTGCTTGTTCACTATATGTAGGTGTGATCCATGTATAATCATCGTGATGCACATTCAATATAACGTACATACCGTCATTATATGCATAGTCAACTACTTCCTTTACACGTGACATCCATGCTGCATCAATAGTACCATCAGATGAAATATGATCACTCCACGTTACAGGAACTCTAACTGCATTAAATCCAGCATCTTTTACAGCATCAATCATCGCCCTAGTGGTCTTAGGATTTCCCCAACCGGTTTCTGTATCTGCACTGTTTGTATCGTAACTATCAAGAGTATTTCCAAGATTCCAGCCTACTTTAATATCATTTACAATTTCAGCCGAAGACATTTTATTAACATCTTCAGAAGAGGCTGTTGTACCTGAGATTGAATCAAGCTTTTCATCATCTGTCACAGCATTTGTATGTGACATTTCTCCTGTAAAATTACTATAACGTACAGATACTCTGTCAAGAGTTACTGTCGGCTGATCGCTCCACCAGAATCCAAGCATAACCTGACCATCCGGAGAAATATCTTCCTTTATATTATCCGGTACTATCCATGTAAGAGAAAGATTCGATGAATCTGTAATTACAGCAAAATCATTGCTCTGATACCAGTTTTCATCTGTTGCAGCTTTGCTGTTATCTTTAAGCGATATACCAAATGCTCCTGTAAACTTGCCCAAGCTGCCGCCTGAAGAAATATCAAATGTTACTGTTTGAAGTGTATCATCAGAACTTAAAAGCTCGGTCAAATCAATTTTGCCTGTTTTGGAATCTTCATCGCCAAAGCTGAGTGACTTAGCCGGAGATATAGCATTTTGACCATCTACAGGAACTTCAGCTGTTCTGGTATAATTGCAAACAATACTGCTCAAACGTACCTGTTGAACTTCGCTCCACCAATAACCGATAAGCACTTCACCGCCAGCATCAATATATGGAACAACATCTGATGGAACATTCCAAGTTATTTCAGCATACGCACCATTTACCGCATATTCAAAATCATCTGACTGATACCAGCCTTCATCTGTTGCAGCTTTGCAGTCATCTGTTACAGATATACCACAAGCTCCTTTGTAATTCACCATATCAGAAACATCGTCCGATGAATAGAAAATAAAGGTAAACGAATTTACAGTGTCACCTTCCTCTATCATATCAGAAAGTTTAGCTTTGTATGTATTAGTACCATCTCTGTCAAGCATAGCGTCAATGTTGCTAAGCTCTGCACCAAGAGTAGTACTTACTGTTTCCATAGGACTTATGTGTTCTGTTGGTTTCTCTTCTTCCGATGCCTTTGTTTCTTCGTCATTATCTGAATCTGCCTTTTCGGCATCTGTTTCAGTTTCCTTTTCAGCCGCATCAGTAACTGCCTCTGTTGCCTTTTCAGTAGTACTGCTGCTTTCATTACTGCTTGAGGAACAACCAGAAAAAACTGTTCCAAAACACATAACAGCCATTGCCGCTGCAAGATATGACTTCCATTTCATAATACCATCTTCTCCTTAAATTATTATAATATTAAAAGAATCAGGCTGTTCTAAAAAGAACAGCCTGCATACTTTTTAACGTATTTTAACGTGTCAACGTGCACCTTTCTTTTCAAATACCACCTTGACAGTTTTAAGAATGAGCTTTAAATCAGCCTTTATAGACCGTTCCTTTATGTATCTGATGTCACTTTCAACCCATTCATCAAAAGGCATATCACTTCTGCCATTACACTGACAATAACATGAAAGTCCACCTTTTACCAGCAATCTCTGCATCTGATATGGTGTATATAAATTTACTTCACGTGGCAGCGGTGGTCTTGGTCCTATAAGGGACATATCGCCTTTAAGCACGTTAAACAACTGAGGAAGTTCATCTATAGATGTCTTTCTTAAAAATTGTCCGATTTTAGTAACTCTTGGGTCATTTTCCATCTTGAATGCCAATCCGTCACGTTGATTTGTCTTTTGAACTTCAGCAAATCTTTCTTCAGCGTCCATACACATAGAACGGAACTTATACATATTAAATGTCTTGCCGTCCTTTGTAAGACGTACCTGTGAAAAAATAGGATTTCCTTTATCTTCACGGTAAATAAGCAGAGAAACAATTCCCATAGGCACTGCCAATACTGCTAATCCACAAAGAGAACATATAATATCAAATGTTCTTTTGACTGCACGGTAAATTCTTCCTCCGCCAGGTTTAATATCACTGCTGCTAATAGTGTTTTTCACATTGTCAGAAAGTTTTTTAAGTGCTGCTTCATCAAAATCAATAACTGGATAATCAGTTATTACGCTGTCGACAACTATTTTTTCAGATTTTTCAGATATGCGTTCAGGTGCATATTTTACTGAACTTCTAGATGCAAAAAAATCGTCATACAACGCTGTTTCGTTGCTGCTCATAAAAAAATTCCTCCTTTATAATTTTTTCACTTAATCTATCCCTTGTTACAGCCCATAGGCTCGCCGCAGCATAACTCACCACAAAGCTATATTATACATTATAACATATTTGTTTCAAAAATGGAACCCTTTTTCCCTTAGTCAAAGCAACAATATTATTATCATCTTCATTTTTAATTTGTACGCTTGTTACAAAACAGATACAAAATTATACAATTATTCACCTTTTGAGAAATTTCACTTTGCAGAAATTTGTTTTGATTGACAATAATAAAATTATGTGATAAAATAAATTAAGATTTATTAAGATTTTAAAATCCATATTTATTATTGAAAGGAGTCCTTTTATCATGGACGCTACAACTTTTCCAATTTCGCTTACATATCATATAGTATTCTGTGCTGTTGCCTGCATTTTCTTTGTGATTCAATACGTTCGTACAAAGAAATCATATCCGCTTCTTTTAGCTATAGGCATACCTGCATCACTGTTTATATACATAAAGCCGGATAACAGCTCGCTTTTTTATACAGTAGGCGTTTTTGAAACGATTATTTTAATCGGTGCTTTAATATTTGCAATAATAGAACGTAATCGCCGCAAGCAGGAAATCGAAGACACAACTCCGCTGCCTGATATTTCAGAAAAGCATACTGACAATGAAAATATTCAGCCTGAGCAGCCAGAAGAAAATTCTGAAAAAGCTCCTGAAGAAAATCAAAAAAACTCTGAAGAGCCAGAATCTGAAGAAAATTCAAACGGTAAAAACGAATGAAAATAGTTATAACTGACTGGCAGACAATGAACTGCAAAGATGAGATCTCTTATAAATGTTTTGAAAGCCTTGGAAATGTTTCTGCCTATCCACTTACTGCACCTGAAGAAACTGCAATGCGAATTGGTGATGCGGAAATTCTCCTTTGCAACAAAACACCCATAACAGCTGATGTAATAAAACAATGCGGCAATCTTCGATATATAGGGATTCTTGCTACAGGATATAACAACATCGATATGGCTGCTGCCGCAGATGCCGGAATAACTGTTTGCAATGCAGGAACATATTCAACTGATGCTGTAACTCAGTATGTATTTGCACAGATACTTTATCATTACAATAAGATTCATTTATATGATGAAAGTGTGCGAAACGGTGACTGGATAAAAGCTCCTGCATTTTCATATTTTCCATTTCCTGCATATGAACTAAGCGGTAAAACCCTTGCAGTTATCGGATATGGAAGCATTGGCAAAAAGGTAGCAAAAATAGGCGATTCATTCGGTATGAATGTAATTATAAGCACACGAACCAAACCGGAAAACTGCCCATTTAAGCTCGTAAGTATACAAGAAGCATTTTCAAAAGCTGATGTACTTACTATACATACTCCATTAACATCAAAAACAAAAGGGCTTGTTTCAAGAGAAAATATTGCTCTTATGAAGCCTTCTGCACTTCTTATAAATTCATCAAGAGGTCCTGCTGTAGATGAGTACGCTTTAGCAGATGCTCTCAAAAAAGGCATGATCGCAGGAGCAGCAGTTGACGTTCTTGAAAAAGAACCTATGGACAGCGAATGTCCTTTAAAGGACATTCCAAACTGTACTATAACACCGCATATTGCTTGGTCACCTATTGAAACAAGACAAAGACTTCTCGATATTGCATATTGTAACCTTAAAGCATACCTTCACGGGAAACCACAAAATGTAATCAGTATATATTAAAAATGAAAGGTATCTATAAAATATGTTTGATATTTCCTCAAAAAAAAGAATCGTACTTAAACTAGGAACATCTACGCTTACCCACAAAACAGGTAAGCTAAATATCCGCCGTATGAAAAATCTTATACAGATACTTGCGGATCTGCATAATTCCGGAAGAGAAATTATAATAGTTTCTTCTGGTGCAGTCGGCATGGGTATAGGCAAATTGAATTTAACATCAAAGCCTACTGATACTCCCACAAAACAGGCTGTAGCTGCCGTTGGGCAGTGTGAACTTATGCACACTTATGATAATATGTTTGAAAAATATAATGTTACAGTAGCTCAGATATTGCTTACAAAGCACATTTTATCAAATGGTCTTTCCAATGTTCAGAATACTCTTCAAAGACTGCTTGAAATGGGTGTAATTCCTATTGTAAATGAAAATGACACTGTGGCTATTGATGAGTTGGAACTGAAAATCGGTGAAAACGATTCTCTTGCTGCTATGGTTGCAAATATCGCTGACGCAGACCTGCTTATAATAATGTCTGATATTGACGGACTTTATTCTTCCGATCCTCATAAAAATCCGGATGCCAAGGTAATACCTGTTGTTGAAAGAATAGATGAAAATATTGTAGAAATGGCAGGCGGTGCAGGTTCTGCTCTGGGAACAGGCGGAATGGCTACAAAAATAAGTGCTGCAAAAATGGTTACAGATGCCGGCATTGATATGATAATAATGAACGGCAAAGACCCTGAAAAGCTCTATGATCTATTTGACAACAAGGAAGTAGGTACAGTATTTCTCGCAAAAAATTATTCTGATAAATCTTAATGCATAATACAATTTCTTTGTTGATATTTCCTTCATAGCTTACTGAGCATCGATTTTCTTTAATACTTACTTAATAATACTTTAATTATAATAAAAAATTCGCTAATCAAACCGTTTTGCAACTTACCATAATATATTGAAAGGACAGTGATATATTTGTATAGCATTGAAATGAAAAACGTTTCTAAAGAATTCAAGGTGCTAAATCGACATGAAGGATTAAAGGGCAGCTTGAAAGATTTATTTTCAAGAGATTACAAAATTATTCGTGCTGTGGATAATATAAATATGAATATTGAGCAGGGCGAAATTGTTGGTTATCTGGGACCAAATGGTGCAGGTAAATCTACTACAATAAAAATGATGACAGGTGTATTAGAACCTACTTCAGGTGAAATTTTAGTCGGCGGCAACGTTCCTTATAAGAACAGAACAAAAAATGCACAGGAAATTGGTGTCGTTTTTGGTCAGCGTTCACAGCTTTGGTGGGCTTTGCCACTGATTGAATCTTTTAAGATACTAAAAGATATTTACGGCGTAAGCGATGAAGATTATAACAATATGCTCACACTCTATCAATCACTTGTGGATATAGAACCACTTTTGCATAAACCTGTTCGTCAAATGTCATTGGGTCAAAGAACTCTTAGCGATATTCTTGCAGCATTTTTGCATAATCCCAAAATTGTTTTTTTAGATGAGCCGACAATTGGTCTGGATGTTTCTATGAAAGCGAAAATACGCACACTTATTCACGCTTTGAACAAGGAGAAAAATACAACAGTTATTCTTACTACACACGACATGGGTGATGTAGATGCACTCTGTCAAAGAATAGTTATTATAGACAAGGGTAAAATGCTCTATGATAATGATACTATGCACTTAAAAAATTTCTTCGGTTCATACAGAACACTTAAAATCCGTATAGATGGAAATTTAAAACAACAGACAGAAAAAATAAAGTTTGCTCTCCCTGATTTCAGCATTTCTGCTGATGAGGAATGGATTTCAATTCTTATAGATGAAGAAAAAGCCAAGGTTATGGAGGTTTTAAACCAACTTCAAAGTTCCTATGAGATACGTGATATGCAGCTTGAAGAAATCTCCACGGAAGATGTAATAAAGAAAATCTACGAGGAGGGTGTGGAATGAAAATAAAAAAATTTCTTACTCTCACACGTGCCGGAATTATTGAATCTCTTCAATTTAGACTTGGAACAGTGGTTATTATCATAGGAAATATATTGTATCTGATTGTAGTGTATTTCCTATGGAAAGCGATCTATTCCTCTGCCGGAACAGATATAGTAAACGGCATGACGTTTTCTGATACTCTTATATATCTTGTTCTTGCAACAGCATTATTTAACTTTATGGAAATGTACATAGTCTGGGAAATAGGACGAAACATTCAATCCGGAAAAATCGTACTTGACCTGATAAAGCCTATGAAATACAGACAATATATGTTCTGGTCATATTCAGGCTCATTTATAACAAATTTCTTTTTCACTCTCCTGCCAACATTTATTGTTGTAGCAATCGTTACTCATGGAGCAATATATTTTGGTATAAATCTGCTGCTTTTCATTATTTCTGTAATAATAGCTGTTTCTATCAATTACAGCATTGATTTTATCGTAGGAACGATCTGTTTATACACTGAATCAATATGGGGCATAAATATTATGAAACAAGTTATAGTTATGCTCTTGTCCGGAGTAACCGTTCCTATTGCATTCTTCCCCGAACCACTTAAATCAATTGTGTACCATTTACCGTTTCAGTCAATTTATAATGCTCCTCTATCCGTTTTACTTGATGGAAACCCTCAACTGAATACAGTACTTACAACGATTGGAACACAACTTTTTTGGTGTGTTACAATGATTGCTCTAAGCAAACTATTCTGGAAAGTGTCTATACGTAAAATTACCGTGAATGGAGGCTGAGTTATGAAAAGAAAAGGTTTAAGTTTCTATTTTCGGATATATTGTAAAATTCTTGCACAAGACTTAAAAAGCAAAATGAGCTACCGTGCTGATTTTATCATATCAACAATAGGTATGATTTTTACAAACATTGCAGGTTTTGTGAGCTTTTGGATACTGTTTAGAAGCTTTCCTTCAATTAACGGATGGAGTTACTATGAAATTCTGTTTCTTTATGGATTCTCACTTGTATCTCTCACTCCTGTACAATGCTTATTCGATAACAACTGGAATCTGAGGCAATACGTTTATTCAGGTGATTTTATAAAATACTGCTTCCGACCTATAAACTTGTTTTTCTACTATCAGTCGGAAGTCTTTGACATAAAAGGCTTGGGACAGCTTGCATTCGGCATTGGTACACTGGCCTACTCATGGAATAAACTTGAATTAGGATTTACACCTCTTATGCTGATAAAAATGGTGATTTTCCTAATTACCGCTTCTTTTATCATGATCGCTTTGCAAAATGCTGCGGCAGCCACCTGTTTTTGGATTCAAAACTCGTTTTATGTTATGGACTTGGTTCTGAAATTTAAAGATTATGCAAAATACCCAATAACCATTTTCAGTCCAATATTCCGTTTTATATTCACGTTTATTATACCAATCGCTTTCATTGCTTATTACCCCAGTGTTGTGATACTTCGTCCTGATGCCGTTCCTGTATTGTCATGGCTTTCGCCCATTATCAGTTGTATATTATTTGGACTCAGCTATAAATTCTGGATGTACAGTGCAATGAAATACAATGGTACAGGCTCATAATTCAAAAATACATTTTAATAAAAGTAAATAAATTATAATAAAATATAGAAAGGTAGGATAATATATGAATTACGCACAGACACTTGGTGAAAAATCAAAAACAGCAGCTGCTAAAATGGCAGCTGTTTCACCGGAAGCAAAAAATGCTGCTCTCTATGCAATTTCCAAAGCTCTTATTGAAAGAAAAGATGAGATAATCAGTGCAAATAAACTCGATTTAAAAGCTGCTGTGGAAAACAATATGAGTGATGCAATGCAAGATAGACTCCGTCTTACAAATGCACGTATTGAAGGAATGGCGAATTCTATATCCAAACTTATAGCTATGGACGACCCAATAGGCTCCGTTATACAAGGCAGCGTTCGTCCAAATGGTCTTAGAATTGTAAAAACACGTGTACCACTCGGATCGATCGGTATAATTTTTGAATCACGTCCAAATGTTACTGTAGATGCTGCTACTCTTTGTCTAAAATCAGGAAATGCAGTTCTGCTTCGTGGCGGTAAAGAGGCAATAAATTCAAATATATGTCTTACAAATATAATGCGTGATGCTGTAGAAACTGCTGGTCTGCCAAAAGATTGCATTCAGCTTGTAGAAGATACATCAAGAGAAACTGCTGCTGATATGATGAAACTGAATGGCTATTTGGACGTATTGATACCAAGAGGCGGTGCAGGACTAATTCAATCTGTAGTTAAACAGGCGACTGTACCTGTAATTGAAACAGGAGCCGGAAATTGCCATATATATATTGACAAGTGCCTGCCAACAAATGAAGATTTTGAGATGGCAGTAAAAGTCGTAGATAATGCAAAAACTCAGCGTCCGTCTGTCTGCAATGCAATTGAAGGCATTGTTGTACATGAAGCTGTAGCAGAAAAAATTCTGCCAATGATAAAATCTGCACTTGACTTGCATGATGTTGTAATTTACGGTGATGAAAAAACTGCTGCTATACTTGGCGAATGCGTTCTTCCTGCAACTGATGAGATTTACAATACTGAATTTAATGATTACAAGCTCTCAGTAAAAATTGTATCATCATTTGATGATGCTCTTGCTCATATAGCTAAATACAGCACAAAACATTCTGAATGTATAATAACAAAAGATTTTGATGCTGCAATGCGTTTCCAGAGAGAAGTCGATGCAGCAGCTGTATATGTAAATGCATCAACAAGATTTACAGACGGCGAAGAATTCGGATTTGGAGCTGAAATAGGTATCTCTACTCAAAAGCTTCACGCAAGAGGTCCAATGGCTCTTACTGAACTTACAACGGTAAAATATCTGATTGACGGAACTGGTCAAATAAGACAATAACAACAAGCTGTTTTCAGCTCAGTTGCTATATAATATTTTATAAAAATATATGCTGCCGCAAACCTGTATTTTGCGGCAGCCTTTTTGTTGCCGCTTTGAAAAAAGTTGCTCATAGCTGTTGCAAAAATAGAAATAATGTAGTATAATAATAAAAACAGAGAATATGGGAGGAACAACTATGTGCGGATTTATAGGCTTCACTAATACGATCTCCAATGCTGATTCGGTTCTTGGCACAATGCTTGATAAAATCAAACATCGTGGCCCTGATGCAGAAGGTAAATATGTTGATGATAATATTGCCCTTGGTCATAGAAGACTCAGTATCATTGACGTTTCTGATGCAGGAAATCAGCCGCTGTACAGCGAGGACGGCAAACTTATCCTTGTATTCAATGGAGAGATCTATAACTACAAAACAATAAAAGCTGAACTTATAAAAAAGGGTTATAAATTCAAAACTCAAACTGATTCCGAAGTTCTTATATATGGATATAGAGAATACGGCGAAAAACTCCTCGAAAAACTGCGTGGTATGTTTGCATTTATCATATGGGATAAAGAAAACAAATCCATTTTCGGTGCAAGAGATTTTTTCGGCATAAAACCTCTCTATTACGCACAAATGGGCAAGACATTTATGTTCGGTTCAGAAATAAAAAGCTTTTTATGCCACCCAGACTTCAAAAAAGAACTGAATACCGACGCTCTTGAAAATTATCTTTCTTTCCAATATTCACCATGTGCAGAAACTTTCTTTAAGGGTGTATATAAGCTTCCTCCTGCTCACTGCTTTACTTATAAAAACGGAAAATTAGAAATAAAAAGATATTGGGAAGTAAAATTCACACCTGATGAAAAGCCCGAGCTTGATGAATGGGTAAACCGCATATCTGATACTTTCCACGATTCTGTAAAGGCTCACAAAATCGCTGATGTAGAAGTTGGCTCATTCCTGTCAAGCGGCGTTGATTCAAGCTATGTCGCTGCTATTGCAGATGTAGATAAAACATTTACAGTTGGATTTGGCAGCGAAGAACGTTATAATGAAATAGGCTGGGCTAAAGAATTTTCAGAAGCAATAAACATAAAGAATTACAATAAAGTAATCTCACCAGAAGAATACTGGAATATACTGCCTTTGATCCAATACCACATGGACGAACCCCTTGCAGACCCATCAGCAGTTGCACTTTATTTTGTGTGCAATTTGGCATCACGTTCACTGAAAGTAGCCCTTTCCGGTGAAGGTGCTGATGAAATATTCGGCGGATATAATGTATACAGCGACCCTGGTTCTACATTTTATGATAAACTTCCTATCGGTTTAAGACACGGTATTGCATCTATTGTAAGCAAACTGCCTGCTAAAAGAGGTCTTAACTTTTTTGTAAGAAAAGGCAGAACGGTTGAAGAAAGATTTATCGGCAATGCCTATATGTTTAGTCCAAAGGAAAGAAAAGAACTTCTTAAAATAAAAACAAATGCACCTGACCCCACTGTAATCACAAAGCCGTTTTATAACAAAGTAAAAGATAAAGATGATGTAACAAAAATGCAGTACCTTGACCTCCATATGTGGATGACAGGTGATATACTCTTAAAAGCTGACAAGATGAGTATGGCAAATTCTTTGGAAGTAAGAGTTCCTTTTCTTGATAAAGAGGTAATGGCTCTTGCTGAGCAAATACCTACAAAATACAGAGTATCTCACAAAAGCACATCTGATGGTATGAAATATACTACAAAATATGCTATGAGAATGGCTGCTAAAAAGGATACACCTCCAAGTACTGCCAAAACAGCTGTAAAGAAAAAACTCGGATTCCCTGTTCCTATTCGAGTATGGCTCAAAGAAGACGGATATTATAACATAGTAAAAACAGCATTCACCGGAAAAGCAGCTGAAAAATATTTCAATACAGATAAACTTGTAGAGCTTTTGGATAATCATAGATTAGGTAAAGGTGATTATAGTCGTAAAATCTGGACGGTTTATATGTTCCTTGTATGGTATGACGTATATTTTGGAAAAGTGTGATCAAATACTTGTTAAGGAGGGAAATCGGTGGCAAGCAATGTAACCTATGAATATATCAGAAGAAATCCAGCTGTTTTAGAATATGTAAGACGTGCTGATAAGGTGATGGAATCTATTGGATATACAGAACACTCTTTTGCTCACGTGGAAAAGGTTTCTTATGTGTCTTCCATGATACTTGAGGAACTTGGATATCCGGAAAGAACAGTAGAACTTGCAAAGATAGCCGGTTTTCTTCATGATATAGGAAATGTAATAAACCGCAATGACCACGCTCAAAGCGGTGCTGTAATGGCATTTGTTTTGCTTGATAAACTTCATATGCCTGCTGATGAAGTATGCTCCATTATTTCCGCAATAGGAAACCATGATGAAAGTACCGCTCAGCCGGTAGATCCAATATCGGCGGCTCTTATTCTTGCCGATAAAACTGATGTTCGTCGAAGTCGTGTAAGAAATACTACTTTTACATCATTTGATATTCATGACCGAGTAAATTATGCTGTTACAAATTCCAAGCTTACTGTTTCGGATGATAAAACAAGTTTTACTTTAGAATTGAATATCGATACTGAAATATCTTCGGTACTTGAGTATTTTGAAATATTTATGGACAGAATGCTACTCTGCAAACGTGCAGCACAATATTTTGGAATGTCATTTAAAATATATATGAATGGTACTATTGTACTTTAATTTAAACAATGCTTTAATATTGCAGATACAATTTTTTTGTATCTGCGATAAAATATAGGAGGTTTCAAATATGATTTCATCGTATCCACATCTTATTGACCTTGACGACTATCCGGTTTCATGGTGGAAGGAAGTAGTCGATTTGGGTGAAAAGATCAAAAACAATCCAGAGATCTATTCCGGTGCCTGTCAAGGAAAAATTATGGCAACTTTATTTTATGAGCCATCTACACGTACACAAATGTCCTTTCAGACAGCAATGCTTCGTCTGGGCGGAAGACTTATAGGCTTCGATAATCCTGCAAATTCTTCTGTATCAAAAGGTGAAACTTTAAAAGATACAACAAAAATCGTAAGCAATTACGCAGATATTCTTGTAATGCGTCATCCTGTTGCAGGTGCAGCAAAGGCTGCTGCACTTACTGCTGACTGTCCTGTTATAAATGCTGGTGACAGCGGTCATCTTCACCCGACTCAAACTCTTACAGATCTTTTGACCCTTAAATGCGAAAAAGGAAGACTTGACCATCTCACAATAGGTCTGTGTGGTGATCTTATAAACGGCAGAACTGTACATTCATTGCTTAAAGCAATGTCCTGTTTTGAAGGCAATGAATTTGTTCTGATCTCCACACCGGAACTGAAACTTCCATCATATGTAAAAGATATACTCAAATCAAGCGGCTGTCCATTCAGAGAGGTATCATCTCTGGAAGAGGTTCTCCCTGAGCTTGATGTACTATATATGACAAGAATCCAACAGGAAAGATTTGCAAGCCGTGAGGAATATCTGGCACAAAAGGATACATATATATTGACAACAAAAAAACTTAAAACCGCTAAACCGGATATGATAATACTTCATCCGCTGCCAAGAGTAGACGAAATAGAAGTGGAAATAGACGATGACCCAAGAGCTGCATATTTCAAGCAGGCAAGATATGGAATGTATGTAAGAATGGCACTTATAATAACAATGCTCAATCTTGACACAAAAACCACTCTGCTGCATGGAACGATCCATAATGATGCAGTATGCAAAAACCCGAATTGCATTACTCATACAGAAAAGTATTTGCCAAAAAGCTTTGTTTCAATCGGTGACAGTTTGCTGGAATGTGAGTACTGCAATGAAAGATTGCTGATTGAAAGATAAGCGAAGTTGCCTGTATATTTAATAACCTTACGACATAAGGCAATGATATTATCATTAAGGATAAAAAGGAGGAAATGCAATGAGCAGTAATCGTGACCGCTATGGCAGACGAAAGATCCAGCCAAAAATACGATTCCGTTTTAGAAATATAATAATAATCTTTATCGTCTGTATAGTAATAGGTCTGGCTTATTACATGATAAAGATGAACCTTTAGAAAAAAATCCCTAATGCCTTTATTTCCGGGTCGTCTGCATACCCGGAAATTTTTTTGCTAAGAAAAATATAAATTTAACCTATGCCTATTGACAAATTCCTTAAAATGGGCTATACTGGATAACAGTGATGATTTGCATACAAGATACGCTGTGTGTTTTGCAAGCCACATACAATATTTTGTGTTTCTTGGAAGGAGCTTTATTATTATGATCATACATATTATAAAACGTGACGGACGCAAAGTTCCGTTTAATATTGAAAAAATCGCAAACGCTGTATTCCGTGCAGCTCAGTCTGTAGGCGGTACAGATATGAATGAAGCAATGGATATTGCTGTTAAAACCTGTGAGCTTTATGAAGAAAATTATGGCAAGGAAATTCCTACCGTTGAGATAATTCAGGACTTGGTTGAAAAGACTCTTATTGAAAGCGGTCACGCTCAGACTGCAAAGGCATATATTCTCTATCGATATGAGCGTACACGTGATCGTGAAATGAAATCAAACCTCATGAAAACTATGGGTGAGCTTACATTTGATTCCGCAAAGGACAGCGATATAAAACGTGAAAATGCTAATATTGATGGTGATACCGCAATGGGTACTATGCTCAAGTACGGTTCTTCTGCTGCTAAGGAATTCTATGAAATGAAAGTTCTGAATCCTGCACACGCAAAGGCTCACCATGACGGGGATATTCATATTCATGATCTGGATTTCTTAACTCTTACTACTACTTGCTGCCAGATCGATCTTATAAAGCTGTTTGAAGGCGGATTCTCTACAGGTCACGGCTTTCTGCGTGAACCTAATGATATTGCAAGTTATTCTGCACTTGCTTGTATTGCTATTCAGTCTAATCAAAATGACCAGCACGGCGGTCAAAGCATTCCAAACTTTGATTATGCAATGGCAGGCGGAGTTAAGAAAACATATAAAAAGCGTTATCTGCGTAATATGGAACGTGGTCTTACACTTGTTGCTGGAATGGAAAACAGCGGCAAATTCGTAAAAGATTATGCCACAAAAATTTTTAATGAAAAGGGCATTATTCCTTGCCTTGCAAATGATAACGGCTTTCAGGAAGCTGAAAAAGAATATCTGCTGACTAAAATAGATGAAACTATGGCTGATAAACTTCAAAGCTTCACTGCCGAAAATGCTTATCGTGAAACAAATCGTGCAACATATCAGGCAATGGAAGCTCTTATTCACAATCTCAATACAATGAACAGCCGTGCAGGTGCACAGACACCATTTAGCTCTATCAATTATGGTACTGATACTTCTCCTGAAGGTAAAATGGTTATTGAAAATATCCTGCTTGCTGAAGAAGCCGGTCTTGGAAACGGTGAAACACCTATCTTCCCTATCCATATTTTCAAGATAAAAGAAGGCATAAACTATAATGAATCTGACCCGAATTATAGTCTTTTCAAACTTGCCTGCCGTGTTTCCGCAAAAAGACTTTTCCCAAATTTTGCATTCCTTGATGCACCATTTAATAAGCAGTATTACAAAGAAGGCGATTACCGTACAGAGATAGCATATATGGGCTGTCGTACAAGAGTTATAGGCAATGTATATGATACTGATAATGAAATAGTTACAGGAAGAGGAAATCTGAGCTTTACATCTATCAATCTTCCAAGACTTGCTATAAAGGCTGATCACAATGTTGGTCTGTTCTTTGATATGCTTGATGAAATGATGGATCTTACAATTGATCAGCTTATGCACCGTTTCCATATCCAGTGTCAGAAAAAGGTTAGAAATTATCCTTTCCTTATGGGTCAGGGTGTTTGGATCGGCTCTGATGCACTTTCAGCTGATGATACTGTTGAAGAAGTACTAAAGCATGGTACACTTTCTGTTGGATTTATTGGTCTTGCTGAGGCTCTGAAAGCTCTGATCGGTTCACACCATGGAGAAAGTGAAGAAGCTCGTGAACTGGGTTTGGAAATAATCACAGCAATGCGTGAACGTATGGATCTTGAAGCAAAGAGAACAGGTCTTAACTTCTCACTGCTTGCAACACCGGCTGAAGGTCTTTCGGGAAGATTTGTACGTATTGATAAAGAAAAGTATGGCGTTATTCCGGGTGTTACAGACCGTGATTATTATACAAACTCATTCCATGTGCCAGTATATTACCCTATAAGTGCGGTTGATAAAATACGCATTGAAGCTCCATATCATGCACTTACAAACGGTGGTCATATCAGCTATATAGAAATGGACGGTGACCCACTCCAGAACTTATCTGCATTTGAAAAAGTTGTACGCTATATGAAAGAATGTGGTATTGGTTATGGCTCTATAAATCATCCTGTTGACAGAGATCCTTGCTGTGGATTTACCGGCATTATCGGCGACACCTGCCCTATGTGCGGACGCACTGAAGAAAATGGTTCATTTGAACGCATACGCAGAATAACGGGTTATCTTGTAGGTACACTTGACAGATTCAACGATGCTAAACGTTCAGAAGAACACGACAGAGTAAAGCACGGTTTAACAAAGTAAAAAAAGGATCAAATCAATAAAAATTTTTCAGTCCAGCAGTTTTTTAAAAATGCTGGCGAAGCTCAAGTCAGAGTCTCGAATGATTGCTTCGCAATCATCTGGGACTTCTCGTCCCAAACCCTACGACTGTTTTTTTGAGAAAAAGCAGCGCAAAAAACTTTTATTGATATTATAACGGGAGAGATAAACATGGATATTCGTATTGCCGGTACTGTAAACGATTCAATAGTTGATGGAAATGGAATCCGTTTTACTATTTTTACTCAGGGCTGTCCTCATCACTGCAAAGGCTGCCATAATACGCAAACGCATGACTTCAATTGCGGCACTGTAATTTCAGAAGAAGAACTGTTAAAAAAAATCAAATCTAATCCCCTTCTGGACGGCGTAACATTCAGCGGCGGTGAACCATTTTGTCAAGCAGCTGCACTTGCAAGTATTGGAAAGAAAATTCACTCCATGGGCAATCTTGATATTGTAACATATACCGGCTATACATTTGAAGAACTTGTAAACAGCTTTGATAAACATCCTGAATGGAAAGAACTGCTTGAAGAAACAGATATTCTTATTGATGGAAGATTTGAAGAATCACTAAAAAGTTATGATATAAGATTCCGTGGCAGTACAAATCAACGTTATCTTGATGCCAAAGAAAGCCTTAGGCAAAATGTACCAATAGACGCCAAACTTCCTGAATAATTTACAATCACTGCTCATATATATTATTATTGTAATTATATAATACAAAAATATACTGAATATGCATAAATTACAATTCA
This sequence comes from uncultured Ruminococcus sp., assembly GCA_947566125.1. Lineage (GTDB taxonomy): Bacteria > Bacillota > Clostridia > Oscillospirales > Ruminococcaceae > Ruminococcus_C. Next base: position 63,418 of record CANOIR010000003.1, read on the forward strand.
GTAAAAAAGAATTCCAATATGGTAAACAATGTTTACAGTTTACTAATTTGCTTGCATATCCGCCTCAGATGTGATATTATGATATTGTGTTCTAAAGAAATAAATCTGCTGAGAAGGGAGTGCTGATTATGAGCAGCAAAAATCGTATTTTAGTTTCTATCTTAATTCTTATGGGAGCTGCAATGCTGAGTTCCTGCACAAGTGCTGCTGATACCAGTGCGGCGGCAATGACAACAACAGCATCTATTACGTCAGCTTGTGCAGATTATGAGATGGTTTAAATTAAAGGTATAAAACAAAGCTCTCAAAAATCTTGAGAGCTTTTTATTATAAAAAAGGGTTATAAATAATGAAGAAAATATCATTTATTACAGCATGGATTATTATTTCTACTATGCTTACAGGCTGCGTAAGTCGTGAGCAACGTGAAGAAAACCGAAAAAATCTGATTCAAGCAGAGAAAAATGCTGTTTTATATATTAAAGACAAGTATGAATTTACAGCTGATATAAAAAATTCCAAAGTTGAATCAGAAGGAGGATTATTCGGGCCTACATTTACAGGCTATGCATTTATTGAAATGGAGTATGATGGAAAAAGATTTACAGTCTATATAGATGGTAAAACAGTAAATCAAGACGGGCGGGACAACTATCAGGAAAAGGAAATAACAAAATTTATAGAAAATAAACTTTATGAAGAAACAGGAATCCAATGTGACAGCATTTTAATGCAAAATCATTATAACTATAAACAAAAAGAAAGTATGGATAATTATTATCTGCTTTACAATACATATTTTAACGGTGATAATATTGATGATATTTATGAAGAACGCCGCTTTAACTGTGCAGTAAGCTGCTTTGGAGCAGCTGATATATCCGTTCTTGATGAAGAAACCATGGACGATGTATTCGGCGAAAACTATGCAGCCGTATTTTCTTATAATGAAAGTACTAATACCTCTGATTGGTATAGTCAATACAATGAGTTGAATTCAGTAACTAGCTATAATGATTATAAATATAAATATGGAATGTACATTAATGAAGCAGTTTCATATAAATATTCCAAAAGCGATTCAAAATACGACTATTTCAAGCCCGTGATACAAACCTGTGGAGATATTTCATATATTACTGAAAATAACGAGATAATAAGCCTGCATGAAACTGAACCTGACGACCCTGAAAACTGGAACTACAGCGATACAGTCAATGCACAAATAGTTTCAAAGGCATATTCCATTCCGACATCTAAAGAAACCCTATGGGTATATTTTGATAAGAATAATCTTCCACAAAATGGCGAAAATTGCAGAATTGCACTGTCATGGCTTTCTGACAATGGCAAAAGAGAATATTCATCAGGAGCTTTGAATTATGATTGCGGTGATTATCTTGTAAGTGAAATAAAACCACAATTTGAAGACTACTACTGCGTAGTTATATACAAAGGAAAGTGATATTTATTTTATGAAGAAAAATAAAAAAGTGTTAAAACACACAATAATCTGTGCATCAGCATTATCTTTAACAATATTTTTAAGTGGATGCGATATATTAGACAATGTAATTGATGAGATGAAACGCAAATCTGAATTGCCTTCCAATCTGGAAATTGCACAAGAACTCACCGCTTGTTTTAATGATAAAGATACTTCAGCATTAAAGGAAATGTTGTGTGAAAGATCTCAGGATCTTGATGATATAGATGAGCAGATACAGGATGCATTTGATTTTATAGATGGAAATATCATTTCATTTGATAAAAATGTAACAGGTTCAGAAGGCGAATCAAACAGATACGGAACTACTACAGAACTTAACCGTTTTTTTAGTATAGATGACATTGTAACAGACACAGAACAGGAATATTCTATATATGTATCGGAAAATCTTATATATCTAAATGACCCGAAACGTGAAGGCATTACACAAATAATTATAGAGAATAAATCTGATGATTCAAAAATAGAAGTAGGATACCCATGGCAGGAATTTTATACTGAAGGACGTGATATTGCCTCGGAAGCTGCAAAAGCTCTTGGTGAAGGTGATGATTATGCTTTCAGTCAACTCCTTTGTGATGATCTTGCAGAATCACCTGAAACTCAAAACAATATTAGCAAAACTATGGATTTCTTTGAAGGTATGCCTTATTTTGGTAAAGTTCCTGATGATAACTTAGAATACGATGGAAAACATGATATACACGTAACAGTATATGAAGAAGAAACTGTTGAAAAGGGTGAACCTGTTTGCATTAAGCTTAAAATAGACTGCGAAAATATTGATACAGACGCAGATAGAATATTTACAAGTGAAATCGAAGCATATATTCAAAATGATGAAAATCCGGAACTTATAGGAATTACAAAATTTATACTTTTTGACGAAGATAAAAACAGTATTATAATAGAATAATAATAGAACAAAAGCCGTCAAACTGACCATCAAAACGATGATTTTTAGGTCAAAATTTCACAGTATTTCAAAAGTAAATTACGGAAAAAAGCTTGACAAAATGCACTTTTTAGTATATAATTATTCTTGTACTGTCAGAGAGACCGGTTAGTATCTTGCGAAACACCGGCAGTGCAGTCTAACCCAACTGCCCTCTGCCTGGTTTTCCTAATGCATAAAAGCAAACAGGAAACGAAGATATTTTTGATAGAAATTCAGGAGGAATTGACTATGGCAACAACTATGCCTAAGGCTTCAGAAATAAGCCGTAAATGGTATATCATTGATGCAGAAGGCAAGCCGCTTGGTCGTGTTGCAGCACAGGCTGCTCACATTCTGAGAGGTAAGCATAAACCTACTTTTACTCCACACGTTGACTGCGGCGATTTCGTAATCGTTATCAACTGTGACAAGGCTGTTCTTACAGGTAACAAGCTTGAGCAGAAGTATTATTATTGGCACACAGGTTGGATCGGTGGCTTAAAGAAGATTCAGTATAAGGATATGATGGCTGAACGTTCTGATGAAGCTATGAAGATCGCAATCAAGGGCATGCTCCAGCACAATAAGCTTGGTGCAGCTCAGCTGACTCGTTTACGCACATACAAGGGTGCTGAACACAAGCAGGCTGCACAGAAGCCAGAAGTTTGTGAATTCTAAGGAAGGGAGCATAAAAAATGTACGAATCTAAAGTTAAATATTATTACGGTACAGGCAGAAGAAAGCACTCTGTAGCAAGAGTTAGACTGTATCCGGGCAACGGCAAAATCACTATCAACGGTAGAGATATTGATAATTACTTCGGTCTTGATACTCTTAAGCTTATCGTCCGTCAGCCTTTGGCTCTGACTGATACTCTGGAGTCCATGGACATCGTTTGTACTGTTACAGGCGGCGGTGTTACAGGTCAGGCTGGTGCTATCCGTCACGGTGTTTCTCGTGCTCTTTTGGAATTTAATCCTGAGCTTCGTCCTGCTCTTAAGAAGGCTGGATTCCTTACTCGTGATCCAAGAATGAAGGAAAGAAAGAAGTACGGTCTCAAGGCCGCTCGTCGTGCTCCTCAGTTCTCAAAGAGATAATTTTATCCCCATCGGGATTACTCATAAAACCTCGAAAACAAAACGTTTTCGGGGTTTTTGTTTTGTATGGATATAGCTAAAATCGGGTAAAAATCAGGTGGCAACTAACATGTAACTCACAAAAAATAACGCTGAAACATATCTATGATAAAAAGTCTTGAAAAACGTTATTGAATATGATATAATAAATAACAACCCAATTTGAAAGAAAGGAGCAATCCTCTATGTACAAAATAATGCACAAAACCGAAGTAATCGCATTCGCAGATGAAGAAAATATAACTGAAATAATAAATAAAACGTTATGTCCACATTGTTTTGTCGTGGGTATGCCCTTATATATATGGCTGGACAACAGATGCGTAGATATGCACCGTTCACATTCCAGAAAGCTTTTTAAAGCTTTAAGATTGCGAAATTCTGAAAATACAGCAGAGCTGATATCTATCGGACATGGCGTATCCATTACGGATAACTGGTGGATACAGCATGATGATGAAAATTTAGAATATCGTGACCTGAAAAAGTATAATGAACAAATAGCAGATATTGCATTACTCGGCGGTTCAGATTCCGATGAAAGAAACACAAAAGGTTACCTTGAACTTGGAACAGTAGGAAGCTATGAAAAAGCATGGCGTTTTGAAGGAAACTCCTGGTATATGTATAAGCAAGGTGGAACGCAGGAACTGGTAAGCGAATATTACTCATATTTATTTCTGAAGGCAATGCAGTTTCATGTGGCTGAATATCGTATTAAGAGCATTAAATCAGCTGAAACAGGATTAAGCACAACATTCATGCTGTCAAAGGATTTTACCAATAACGCAGAGGTTGATTTTGAACCATTTTGCAATTATTTCGGTGATAATGAGGAACTTGATTTTATTATACCAAGATTACCCAAAAACCTGATAAAGCAGTATGTTATGACTGTATTCTATGATGCATTATTATTCAATGGAGACAGACATAATCAAAATATAGGTATAATTCGTGACAGCTTGACTGGTGAAATACTCAGTTTAGCTCCAGGTTTTGATTATAATTTAGGTCTTATTGCTTCAGGTGTTCCAAGAATAAATAAAAATACTGGCAATATATTTACTGAAAGCATATTGAGTAATAAAATTTGCAGATACGTTTTAAAGGAAAATATTCCTGACAAACAGAAAATTATCAGGGCTGTAGAATCTGCCACATCAGGTGTTAAGTCAACTTTGGATTTAAATGATTTAAATTATTCCTTGATAGAAAACTATATTAAAGATACTTTTGATTATATTTCTGAAAAGATATAAATATAAAAATGGGCTGTTGCAAAGATTTGAGTTGCAACAGCCTTTTTGTTGTTTCCTGAATTATCCTAAAATGCTAAGGATATAATCTTTTATCATAGATAGATCAAATACATTCACCCTGCCGTCATTATTCACATCAGCAGATGGTGTACAGGACGAAGAACCATAAATTATTTCCTTCATAAATATAACATCCTGTATATTTTCTAAACCATCACCATTAACATCATATTGCAAATGTTCAACATCAAGCGTAGAAACAGCATTGCTGACCATAATAGGTGTGATATATTCGTTCTTTAACCAGCTGTTTTCAAAATATACAGATATATATTCTCCGCTGTCACTGCCTGATGCATTCTCTATTTCATAACCCTCTACTACCTCATCACCTGAACTAGAAACTTCATTTGAATCAAAGACCTTATCAGCTGTAAAGTTGCCGTCTGAATTCCTTTTCAATTTGAAAATATGCACTGTATCAGAGGACATATTTGTTCTGTAAGCATATAGACTAACTTTTTCTCCTGCCTTTACAGTTGATGGCATAATATCAAGTGTATCATAAATTGCACAAATATCTGTCTTTTTATCATATGGTATCGATATTTCATTTAAAAAACTAAATGGGTCACTCAATCTTGAAGGAGCATCAGACAAATCGCCTGCTGCAACAAATCGCTTATTATTAGTATCAAGCTGCCATTCACCTTTTATACCAACAGTAAATTTTTGCCCGTTATCCGCCGTAATTTCAATTTCCTTTGGAAGAATGGCTGCAACACGCCTTAAATTCTCATCACTCATCATATCCGGTCCAAGCATATATTTACGGAAAGTATCAACCGAACTTACATGAATTTTTATATAGTCATTCATATCAAAGAAATTTACAGTATAAACAAGTCTTGCCGGTGCATCGTTTTCAATATCATGAATTCCTGTTACTTCCACTTGATAGCTATCTGTATATTGAGCATCATCATTAAATCCACCAGGCTGCACAAATGCAATATGATTAAAACTGTATATCAAGGTTTCATCATCACTGCATCTTGTCCACTTTTCTCCAGTTGAAAGATTAGTTATATTTATTTTCAAATCTTCTATATCTTCAAACTCAAAAAGATCATCGTTAAGCTGCAAAGACCATGCACAATTCTGTGGCCTGATCAAATTAGATGGCATATATCCAGGTACAGGATATGCAGCAAAAGGTAGCCCCATATTTCCACGTGATGTATTACCCTTACCTATTGCAACAGTATCACAATAACCAAAAGCTATTTCTTTAAGCTTGTGATTCATCAAAATAGAACGATGTCCGATTGATTTCCACGTTTCCAGTTCATAATCGTATCCTTCGCTCATCCACGCTGAAATTGCTCCTACCGGTGTATAACCTTTTGCAAGTATATTATGGTCACATTTAGCACCTTTCTGCCATATTTCATCAGACATATCAGCTGGTTTTTGACTATCGGCTACAATATGCTGCCAACTAAAATTACGCACCAAGGCACCCGTCTGCAATGGGAGTGTATCTTCATCATAACTCAGCTCATTTACAGGATCACAGCCTACAAGCCAACGGTAGAAATTTGTCATTGCTGTCATTTCAGAATGTGCAACACTGGAAATTTTTCCGGCATTATACGGGTAAACAGCAGATGGAAGTTCCTCATACCACGTAGTATAATCCCTATCATTATAAGCTGGAGCTATATATCTTGCATCAGAGTACTTATCGCCTATTTCCTGCATACTCCTGCCGGAAAACACCTCTAAATCGTTTATATTATAAGTTATTTCATTCGCACTCGCACGTAGTAAACTATTGTCACTTACACTTTGTTCAGCATCAGCACTATATATACTTGTAATTCCAGACACAAATAAAATCCCTACTGTAATAAAAATCTTTATATTTTTATAAATACTCATATTCATAACTTACTCATTCTCCTGTCCGTATACTTTCTATAAATTATTCTACCGTGTTTTTTAATTTGTTATTTCATCCATATTGTTCCAACCATTATAAGAATATAATATACTATTTACCGAAATCGTTCAAGTATTATTTATGAACACAACTATGCTTAATGGTTAATTGATATAAGCGATTTATCAATAAATTCTAATATGTTATCAATTTTATATTAGTGTATATAAAATACAATGCATTGTCAATATAAAAGTTTGACAATGCACTATATAACAAATTTTCAGAAAATATATAAAAACCTATCCGCTGGAAAAAGTTATTATTGCTACTTATTCTCTACTGAAATCCAAAGCTCACATCTATATTTATCAGTAGGATAAACTTCAAGGTCAAAATTGCCCTTGGGTTTATAATTTGACGAAGGGAAAAATTCTGCAAAAATCTTATGCCACATTTGCTGAATTGCTTTTGATATACTCTCTGTGTCTGTGCTTTCAACAGCAAATACCGCATATTCCATTGCTGGAACTTCTACAATATTATATCCAAATGGGATCTCTCCGCCTGAATATTCTGCACCTATAAAATATGGAAAATCCTTTGCAGAAACAGAATCCTCCATACACATTCCAACCAGGTTCTGACCCAAAATTCCATCTTTTTTGCAACTCTTTATGAGGAACTCAATTGTTCCATCATTGTAACATTCATTCCAAAATTCAGGTATATCACTTCTCCCTCTTACATCTTTGATTTTTTCACACCGCTGCTGCTTTGCAATAATTTTGAATGCATCCTTTTTTACAATTTTGTAGTTCATAACACTACCGCCTTTCAATGAAATTTCAACGGCAAGCTTGGCAAACGATCTCACACTTCCGCCTTTTCTTACTGCACTGGGTGTAAGGCCATGAAATCTTACAAAAGCTCTTGAAAATCCCTCCGGAGTATCATAGCCATACTTCATAGCTATATCAATAATTTTTTCATTCGTAGAAATCAATTCGCAGCCGGCAAGCGTAAGTCTACGATTACGAATATACTCTCCGATAGTAAATCCGCATAGTATTAAAAAAATTTTTTGATAGTAAAAAGTTGAGATATTCATTTGAGTGGCAATATCTTCAATTTGAATAGGCTCGGTTATATGCTCCTCAATATAATCAATCGACTTTTGAAAGCTTCTTATCCAGTCCATAATCTGCTTATATGCTCCTCTCCTACCGTCTAAAATCATTTTAACTCATTTTGAAAATAATTGCTTGATTTTTTTCACCCAATAAAATCAATTTTAAATTGATCTATTAAAACGATAATATAATTAGTCTTATCGTTTTCAAATACATCTTAACATATATATCTAATATTGTCAAAAGATAATTATATCTAATTGCTATTTATTTTTACATTGTCAATATCACTAAAAGTACATTTAATATTACAAAAAAGTTCTAATTGACTTTATTTTAGCTTTATGATATACTTATAAAGCAAATTAAAATTAGTTTTTATTTAAAGGAGAATTTAAAATGAAAATTTCAAAAGCAATAGCATTTTTGGCTGCTTTTACATGTTTTGCATCAATGTTTACAGCTTGCGGCAATACTGATAATAGTTCTGTTGCTGATTCCGAGGCAACTGAATCTCAGACAGAAGAAATGACTGAAGCTGAAACAGAGGCTGAAACTGAAGAAGCTACAGAAGAAGAAACTGAAGCTGAAACTTCCGAAGAATCTGAAGAAGAAACATCTGATGAATCTGCTGATTCAAAAGCATCCTCTTCTGAAGAAGATGACTTTGGCGATGTAACTATAAGCATGGACGGTTCTGAATCTACTGAAGAAGCTCCTGTTAAATTCAATGAATGGGCAACTATCGGTACATATTCACCTACAGATTCTGCATATCACAACATTGCTGTTAGAATTACAAAGGTAACAACTGCATCTGATGATCAGAAATATGTTGATGATGCAATCGCTCTTAACAATGAATATTCTTCTGATTTCGGTCAGATAGATGTATCTAAGCTCAAGGTTCCAGCTGATTGTGAACTGTGCATAGTTGACTATGAGGTCGCTGTTCCTGCTAATTTCCCAACAAATGATTGGGGTATAGTTGCTCCAAACCCATCACTTAGTATAGAAAATACAGACGGTGCTGGATTCCCAAGTGCTGACGGTGCATCCACATATATCGGTCTTTCATCAACAACTGGTCTTACAACTGAAGAAGACCCAAGTTATCAAGTAGGCAATACATATGCTTTCAGAGCTCTTTATATTATGGTAAAGGGATATGACAAGATCGCATTCAAAACTAGCGGTTACCCTGCTGGAACAACAGATCTTGACGATGCTGAAAGATATGACGCATATTTTGCTGCTAAGTAATTTTATAAAATGAGGCTGTTGCAAAGATTTAAGTTGCAACAGCCTTTTTATATTTAATCTTTATTGTTTTTTGTTGTTTTCAGCTTTTTAAGCTTAGGTTTTACAACAATAAATGCTGTTGTACCCATAGCAACTGTAAATATCACCAGAAAGCCTGCTATTTTTACACCTCTTGATGGTGAAGAATCTTCTTTGTCCTTTTGTATATGCTCTGAAATTTCTTTTGTCTCAGCCGTAGGTTCAGCAGATGCACTTACAGAAGTTACTGCACTGCCAATAAGCATAAACAAAGAACAGATAAGCACTAAAATCCGTCGTTTCATAATATGAACTCACCTCTATATAAATATAATGACAGCACTGCCATAAGACAGTGCTGTTATTTTTATATTGATTTTCACTAAGATAGAATCAACTCATTAAACCTTATTCATTATAAACCCTGAAAGGTTTTTCCAACTGCTGAGGTATGTTGTTCAAGATAATTTTCATTCTTGACAATGCGAACATTATTATATACGTCCATACCTGTACCTGCTGGAAGCAGCTTACCAATAATAACATTTTCCTTAAGACCGCAAAGGTAGTCACTCTTGCCACGAATAGCAGCATCTGAAAGTGCCTTTGTAGTTTCCTGGAATGATGCTGCGGACAAAAAGCTGTCTGAACTTGAAGCAGCCTTTGTAATACCCTGAAGTACAGGACCTACTGCTACAAATCTAAGATCGGTTTCTCCATTATCCATACGCTGCTGAATTTCAGAATTGATCTCAATGACCTTCTTCTTATCAATAAGTGTTCCCGGAAGTAAATAGCTGCTGCCGGAATCCATAATCTTTACCTTTCTGAGCATCTGACGAACGATAACCTCAATGTGCTTATCATTAATATCAACACCCTGTAAACGGTAAACCTTTTGAACTTCCTTAATAATATAATCCTGAACAGCGTCAACACCTAAGATGGTAAGTATATCACCAGGATAAATGTTACCTTCTGTAAGACGTGTACCCTTTTCAATTACATCGCCTTCACGTACACGTATCTTAAAGCTGTAGTGAATTGGATAAGAATCAGTTTCACCTGTTTTTTCATTTGCAATATAAATTGTACGTGCAGTCTTGATTTCTTCAATATGAACAGTACCGCCTTCACGTGCCAGAATAGCTGCACTCTTCGGGTGACGGCTTTCAAACAATTCCTCAACACGTGGCAGACCCTGTGTAATATCTTCAGCAGATGCGATACCACCAGTATGGAACGTACGCATTGTAAGCTGAGTACCAGGTTCACCGATAGACTGAGCTGCAATAACACCAACAGTTTCACCAACTGAAACAAGATTGCCATTTGCAAGGTTCATACCATAACACTTAGCACATACACCCTGCTTAGCACGGCAAGTCAGAACTGAACGTATCTTTACAGATGTAATGCCGGCAGCTTCAAGCTTAGCAGCATCATTTTCTGTGAGCATTTTATTCTTGGAAAGGATAAGTTCTCCTGTTATAGGATCCTTTACATCGTCAACAAGATAACGTCCTGCAAGACGGTCAGCAAATTTTTCAATAAGCTCATTGCCATTGCGGATTTCAGATACTGTCAAACCATCATCTGCATTACAATCTATCTCACGTATAATAACATCTTGTGATACGTCAACAAGACGTCTTGTAAGATAACCAGAGTCAGCAGTACGAAGAGCAGTATCGGCAAGTCCCTTACGAGCACCACGAGAAGAAATGAAGTATTCCAGAATGTTAAGACCTTCACGGTAATTTGAACGAATAGGCATCTCGATAGTAGCACCTGAAGTATTGGCAATAAGTCCACGCATACCTGCAAGCTGACGGATCTGGCTCATACTACCACGGGCACCAGAGTCAGCCATCATAAAGATAGGATTGTACTTATCCAAACCATCTTTCAGAGCTGTGGTAACATCTTCTGTAGCCTGATTCCATACCTTTACAAAACGTGCAGACTTTTCAGCAGCTGAAATATAACCATATTCATACTGAGTATTGATGTCAGAAACAACACTATCAGCAGCTTCAATGATTTCTTTTTTCTGCTCTGGGATTTTTGCATCACATACAGCAACAGTAATAGCTGCTCTTGTAGAATATTTAAATCCTGTAGCCTTGATCTTATCAAGAACTTCAGATGTTGTAGTTGTACCGTGAATCTTTATGCAGCGGTCAATAATCTGACCAAGCTGTTTTTTACCAACAAGAAATGCTATTTCAAGGTCAAACTGATGATCTGAATTTGTACGATCAACATAACCGAGATCCTGTGGAATATTTGCATTAAATATAAGTCTACCAACTGTGCAGTCAATAAGCTTGGTAACTCTTCTGTCGCCAATATCCTTTACTACACGCACTCTTATTTTTGCGTGAATAGAAACATCACCCTCATTATAAGCCATAAGAGCTTCATCTATATCACGGAATACCTTTCCTTCACCCTTTTCGCCTTCTTTTTCCATGGTAAGGTAATATGAACCAAGTACCATATCCTGAGTAGGAACTGCTACAGGACGTCCATCAGATGGCTTTAAGAGGTTGTTTGCAGCAAGCATCAGGAAACGAGCCTCTGCCTGAGCTTCAGCAGAAAGCGGAAGGTGAACTGCCATCTGGTCACCGTCAAAGTCTGCATTAAATGCAGAACATACAAGCGGGTGAAGTTTAATTGCACGACCTTCAACAAGAATAGGTTCAAATGCCTGAATACCCAAACGGTGAAGTGTAGGAGCACGGTTTAAGAGAACTGGGTGATCCTTAATAACATCCTCAAGTGCGTCCCAAACTTCCGGAGAAGCATGGTCAACCTTTTTACGAGCACTTTTTATATTCTGAATAACTTTTGTATCAACAAGTCTTTTTAAAACAAAAGGCTTAAACAGTTCCAGAGCCATCTCCTTAGGAAGACCGCACTGATACATCTTAAGTTCTGGACCTACAACAATAACAGAACGTCCGGAATAGTCAACACGCTTACCAAGAAGATTCTGACGGAAACGTCCCTGCTTACCTTTAAGCATATCAGAAAGTGACTTGAGTGCACGGTTATTTGGACCTGTAACAGGTCTGCCGTGTCTGCCATTGTCGATAAGTGCGTCAACAGCCTCTTGAAGCATTCTTTTTTCGTTTCTTACGATAATATCCGGAGCTTCCAGCTCAAGCATTCTCTTAAGACGATTATTACGGTTAATAACACGGCGATAAAGGTCATTAAGGTCAGATGTTGCATAACGTCCACCGTCGAGCATTACCATAGGGCGAAGATCCGGAGGAATAACCGGAACAGCTGTAAGGATCATCCACTCAGGACGATTTCCTGACAGACGAAATGCCTCAACTATATCAAGACGCTTCAGAAGCTTTAAACGCTTCTGTTCTGATGTCATATCATTAAGACTTTCTTTAAGCTCTGCTGAAAGCTGATCAAGATCAATTTCCTTTAAAAGCTCATATATAGCCTCTGCACCCATAGATGCTCTGAACTCATCACCGTATTTTTCACGGAATGCTGTATATTCTTTTTCCGTCAGAAGCTGTTTCTTTTCAAGCTCTGTATTGCCGGGATCAAGAACGATATATTTTGTAAAGTAAAGTACTTCTTCCAAACGTTTCTGTGATATTTCAAGCATTTGACCAATACGTGATGGAGTGCCTTTAAAATACCAGATGTGTGAAACTGGTGCTGCTAATTCGATGTGTCCCATACGTTCACGGCGAACCTTAGAACGAGTAACCTCAACGCCGCAGCGATCGCAGACTTTACCTTTGAAGCGAATTTTCTTAAATTTTCCGCAGTGACATTCCCAGTCTTTGGTTGGACCAAAGATACGTTCACAGTATAGACCATCACGCTCTGGCTTTTGTGTACGGTAATTTATGGTTTCAGGACGCTCAACTGCGCCGTATGACCATTCCCGGATTCGTTCCGGAGATGCAAGACCAATTTTTATGGATTCAAATGTATTAAATTCCAAACCGCTACCTCCTGAAATAATAGAACAATATAAAAATATATGGTTTAACAGATGAGGCAGCAGATAAAATATCTGCCGCTATCCGACTGGTTACATTCAGATCAAATCATCGTCAATGCCGTCATCAAATATCATATCGTCATCTTCGATCTCGTCCGTCATAAAACCGGTATCATCATCATCAAGATGCTCAGCATCCTTAAATGAAAGACCTGCTTCTTCCATATCGCCTTCCAATTCATCATAAAGAGCAGTGCCGTCAGCGTCCTCATCAATATATGCAACAGGCTGAGGGATCAGGTTGTCATCATCATCAAAAGTTGCCTTAAGATCAATTTCTTCCTGATTGCGATCAAGCACACGAACATCAAGACCGAGCGACTGAAGTTCCTTAATAAGAACCTTAAATGATTCCGGAATACCCGGCTTAGGAACATTTTGACCCTTAACAATAGCTTCATAAGTGTTTACACGTCCGATGGTATCATCAGATTTAACAGTCAAAATTTCCTGAAGAGTATAAGCAGCACCATAGGCTTCAAGTGCCCATACTTCCATTTCTCCGAAACGCTGACCGCCAAACTGAGCCTTACCGCCGAGTGGCTGCTGAGTTACAAGAGCATATGGACCTACAGAACGAGCATGGATCTTATCATCAACAAGATGGTGAAGTTTGAGGTAGTACATATAACCAACAGTTACACGATTATCGAACTTTTCACCTGTACGTCCATCATAAAGTGTAAACTTACCGTCTTCGCACATTTCAAGCGCCTTTGGATTGATAACCTTATCCATAGGCTTAAGATCAAATTCATCATCACGGTGTTCTGCATTGCGTTCATTTGCTTCACGGAAACAAGCACGAATATCATCTTCGTGTGCGCCGTCAAATACAGGAGTCATAATATGCCAACCAAGAGCCTTAGCTGCCATACCCAAGTGAACTTCAAGAACCTGTCCGATATTCATACGAGAAGGTACGCCCAATGGGTTCAGTACAATATCAAGCGGTGTTCCATCTGGAAGGAATGGCATATCCTCTTCCGGCAGAATTCTGGAAACGACACCCTTGTTACCGTGACGTCCTGCCATTTTATCACCGATTGAGATCTTACGCTTCTGAGCTATATAGCAGCGAACCAATTTGTTTACGCCCGCACTAAGCTCATCGCAATTCTCACGTGTAAATATCTTAACATCAACAATAATTCCGGCTTCACCATGAGGTACCTTAAGGGAATTATCACGAACTTCTCTTGCTTTTTCACCGAATATTGCACGCAAAAGTCTTTCTTCGGCTGTAAGCTCAGTTTCACCCTTAGGAGTTACCTTGCCTACAAGAATATCACCAGCATGAACTTCTGCACCAATACGAATGATACCATCTTCGTCCAAATCCTTAAGTGCATCCTCACCTACGTTTGGAATATCACGTGTGATCTCTTCAGGTCCAAGCTTTGTATCACGGCATTCGATCTCATATTCTTCAATATGAACAGATGTAAATACATCTTCACGAACGAGTCTTTCATTCAAAAGAACAGCGTCCTCATAGTTATAACCTTCCCATGTCATAAATCCGATAAGAGCATTTTTACCAAGAGAAATTTCACCGTCAGCAGTTGCAGGACCATCTGCCAATACCTGACCCTTTTTAACGAATTCGCCAACACTTACAATAGGCTTCTGGTTAATACAGGTACCCTGGTTGGAACGTGTAAACTTAGACAGCTTATAAGTGTATTCCTTTTCATTTGCATCAACTATCTTGATAATATCAGCACTTACAAATGTTACAGTACCGTCAACATCAGCAAGTACGCATACACCAGAGTCAACAGCTGCTTTATATTCCATACCTGTACCTACAAAAGGTCTTTCTGTACGGAGCAGTGGTACAGCCTGACGCTGCATGTTTGAACCCATAAGGGCACGGTTAGCATCATCGT
Organism: uncultured Ruminococcus sp.; assembly: GCA_947566125.1. Classification (GTDB taxonomy): domain Bacteria; phylum Bacillota; class Clostridia; order Oscillospirales; family Ruminococcaceae; genus Ruminococcus_C. The sequence continues at coordinate 78,559 of CANOIR010000003.1, forward strand.
TTTCAAGGAAAGGAATCATAGATGTAGCTACAGATACAACCATCTTAGGCGATACATCCATGAAATCTATCTTTTCCTTTTCGATTTCAAGGATCTGGTCACGGAAACGAGCCGCAACTTTATCATTAGCAAACTTACCGTCTTCTGTAAGAGGTTCATTCGCCTGAGCTACTATATAATTATCTTCCACATCGGCAGTCATATAAACAACATCGCTTGTTACAACGCCTGTTTCATTATCAACTTTTCGATAAGGAGCTTCTATAAAGCCATATTCATTTATACGTGCAAATGTTGCAAGATAAGAGATAAGTCCAATGTTAGGACCTTCAGGAGTTTCGATAGGACACATTCTGCCATAATGGCTGTAATGTACGTCACGAACCTCAAATCCGGCTCTATCTCTTGACAAACCACCAGGTCCAAGTGCGGACAAACGACGTTTATGAGTAAGTTCAGCAAGAGGGTTATTCTGATCCATGAACTGTGAAAGTGGCGATGAACCAAAGAATTCCTTTATAGCTGCTGTAATAGGTCTGATATTTATAAGAGCCTGAGGAGTTACAACATCCATATCCTGAGCCTGAATGTTCATTCTCTCACGGATAACACGCTCCATACGTGTAAAGCCAATTCTAAACTGATTCTGGAGCAACTCACCAACTGAACGAATACGGCGGTTTCCAAGATGGTCAATATCATCCTGAGTTCCTATACCTTCGCAAAGGTTCAAGAAGTAGCTGATAGACGCAAACATATCATCAAGAATAATATGCTTTGGAACAAGCTCATCACGGCGTTTCTTAACTAATGCCTTAATATCATCTTCATTGTCATTACTTTCCAGTATTTCGCAAAGAACAGGATATGATACAAGCTCACGTATTCCAGCTTCAGTCGGATCAAATGAAACGAAATTAGATATATCAACCATACGGTTACCCAAAACTTTAACTTCACGCTCAACAAAATGTATAGCATTCTCACCAGTTTCAGTAGTGTAATACTCCTTGCATTCAACATTGAGATAAGCTTCTCTTACACCTGCATTCTGAATTTTCATCGCCTGATCATATGTCAGTACAGTACCAGCATCAAAAAGCAGTTCGCCTGTCATAGGGTCTGCGACTGGTCTTGAAAGTTCATGACCTGCAAGTCGTCCAGCAATACCAAGCTTTTTATTATATTTATAACGTCCGAACTGACACAAGTCATAACGCTTAGCGTCAAAGAACAGATTATTAAGATGAGTTTGTGAACTCTCAACCGTAGGAGGTTCACCCGGACGCAGTTTCTTGTAAAGGTCGATAAGAGCTTCTTCTCGGCTCTTTGAAACGTCCTTTTGAATAATAGTCTGTGAAAGACGCTCGTCCTCACCAAACATATCAAAGATTTCTTCATTAGTGCCAAGACCGATCGCACGGATAAATGTTGTGATCGGGATCTTACGGTTTTTATCTATACGGACATAAACAACATCGTTGGAGTCCATTTCATATTCAAGCCATGCACCACGGTTAGGGATAATCTGAGTCTTGAACAAGTCCTTACCGGTACGATCCTTTTCAGAAGAATAATATGCACCAGGAGAACGAACCAGCTGAGATACAATAACTCGCTCAGCACCGTTGATAACAAATGTACCGCTGTCAGTCATCAATGGGAAATCACCCATAAAGACTTCGCTTTCTTTTACTTCTCCTGTTTCCTTATTCCAAAGAGTAGTAGTTACACGAAGCGGAGCAGCATAAGTTACATCACGTTCCTTACATTCAGGAATGGTGTACTTAGGCTTATCATCAAATTTATAGTCGATGAAATTCAAAACAAGGTTTCCATTGTAATCTGTAATTGAAGAAAATTCTTCAAAGACTTCACGCAAACCTACTTCACGAAACCAGTTATAAGAATTTATCTGCACTTCGATCAGATTAGGCATATCAAGAACTTCATTGATCTTGCCGAAGTTCATTCTGACATTTTTTCCAAGCTGCTTTGGCGTAACATTCACCATAGGCGAAAAACCTCCTTCGTTCTCGTCAAAGATAATAGACGTTATCCCCAAGCGTAATTTTATTTTTTTATTTAAAAAATTTATAAAAACACTTGACAGATGGGAATGTAGTGTGGTATACTATTTTGCAAGAAAAATGCAAAATACACATTATGATACATTGTATTATTATACTATATTTCCCTTTTATTGTCAAGGGTATTTTTTTATTTCATCTATATTCATAAAAAACCGCAGTTAAAAACACTGCGGTTTTGCCATATTTAAAGCTTTAAAATAACTTTAAAACAATAAGACAAATTATATTTACATTTCAACTAACATATGGTATACTTAAATAAATGTTTATTAAGAACTTGTTCTCATAGGATTTGTGCGTAGATTTTTGAGCATAATTTTAGCGAGTGCAAGGAAAAAAGCCGCAAGCATACTGACGTATGGCAAGGATTTTTGACGTGGCAATCGCTAAAATTTGCCGAAAAGATGCGTACAATATCCTTATGAAAACAAGTTCTAAAGATAGGACGGTGAAATATTTGTTCAGCAAAATCAATAGTCTGGGTCTTTTTGGACTGAATGCATTTCCTGTTGAAGTTGAAGTTGATATATCCAAAGGCAATATGCCTAGATTTGATATAGTAGGTTTGCCGGATGCATCAGTTAGAGAAAGCAGAGAGCGAATTCGTTCAGCACTTAATTCAATAAATGTAAATCTTCCATCATGCCGTATAATCGTAAACCTTGCACCCGCTGATGTTAAAAAAAGCGGAACAATGCACGACCTTGCAATATTTATTGCAGTATTTGCAGCTTTAGGCGGTACAAGTGTTTCGATGAAAAATAAATTTTTCATCGGTGAAGTATCGCTTAGTGGTAAAGTTAGAAGTGTAAACGGTGTTTTGCCAATGACAATTCTTGCAAGAAAACTTGGTGTAAAAGAGCTTTATGTGCCTTTGGAAAATGCAGCTGAGGCTGCCGCCATTGAAGGCGTAACAGTTTATGGCGTTCCGGATGTAGAATCACTAATACTACATTTGGAAAATAGAAAACGTTTGCCAATAGCTGTATTTTCAGAAGATATGCAGGATGATTATAATTCTATACTGGACTTTTCAGATGTAAAAGGTCAGCGTAGTGTAAAACGTGCACTTGAGATAGTTGCAGCCGGCGGTCACAATGTATTTATGGTAGGACCTCCTGGAAGTGGAAAAAGTATGCTTGCTAAACGTCTGCCGTCAATTCTGCCGGAAATGACAATGGATGAGGCTCTGGAAACTACTAATGTATACTCTATTTCCGGTATGTTGAATTCAAATTCACCTATCATAAGAAAGCGTCCGTTCCGTTCACCGCATCACACTATATCAGGTGTAGGACTTGTAGGCGGCGGAAGTATACCGCAGCCAGGAGAAATTTCACTTGCACATAATGGCGTTCTTTTTCTTGATGAATTGGCAGAATTTGACCGGCGAACGCTTGACATAATGCGTCAGCCGCTGGAAGACCACATTGTAACTATAACAAGAGCTTCGGGAACTGTTACATATCCATGTCGTTTTATGCTTGTAGGTGCTATGAATCCATGTCCATGCGGATATTACGGTCACCCTAAAAGAAAGTGTACCTGTTCTCCAATGCAAGTAAAACGTTATCTTTCAAAAATATCTGGACCTTTAATGGAACGATTTGATATACATCTGGAAGTAGAACCGGTACTCTTTGATGAACTGTGCGATTCCAAAAAACCTGAGTCTTCAAGTGAAATACGAAGAAGAGTTCAGGCAGCACGTGAGATCCAGAAAGAACGTTTCAAAAACACTGGCATAACCTGCAATGCACAAATACCGGCAGGAAAACTGACAGATTACTGTCCTTTAACTGAAAGTGCAGAAAATGTTATAAAGAGTGCATTTGAAAAAATGGGTCTTAGTGCCCGTTCATATGACCGCATTTTAAAAGTTGCAAGAACTGTTGCTGATATGTCCGGCTCAGATATTATAGAAAGAAATCATGCAGCAGCAGCTATACAATACGGCAGCATGAGTCTTAAATACGATCCGTCAAACAAATAGATAAAAACTAAAAATAAAATAAAAAGGCAAGGAGAAAGCAAAAATGAATGAGCTGCGTGAAAGTTTGTCATTATATATCAAACGACTTGACAAGCTGATGATCTTATGTGCTGTACTTTGCTCTGCACTTAGTGTTATTCTACTTCATTCCATCCAGTCAAATGGTGTACTGGAAATAGGATTTGATGACTGTATAACACAAGGAGTGGCGGCAGTACTCGGCATTGTAGCAATGTTAGTAACAGCATCAATAGATTTTCATAGACTGTCAAAGATCTGGTATATATATACACCTATAATACTCATACTTATTGCATTGACATTTACATCTCTCGGTTATCAGCGTGAAGGTGCAGATGATCAGGCATGGCTTAATTTGGGATTTATGAGTATTCAGCCGTCTGAATTTTTAAAAATAGTATTTATACTTACATTTTCTCTTCATCTTTCAAAAGATGAGGAAAATATGAATCGGCCTCTGCATATGCTGCTGCTGCTGCTTCATGGAATGGTTCCGCTTGGAATAGTTGCACTTCAAGGCGACTATGGAACGGCAATTGTATTTGCAATGATGCTTGCTATAATGCTGTTTTCTTCACGAATTTCATGGGTATATATATTGGCAGCTATAGTAGCAATTCCAGTAGCAATATGGGCAGCATGGAATTTCCTGCTTGGCGATCTTCACAAGAGCAGAATACTTGTTCTTCTCAACCCCGGAACTGACCCTGAAGGTCTTGAATATCAGCAAGATCTGGGACTTACAGCACTGGCATCCGGCAAACTCTTTGGAAAAGGATTTTACAATGGTGAAGATTATATAAGCGTACCTGAACTTCACAACGACTTTATCTTTGCATATGTAGGTGAAACTATTGGATTTGTTGGTGCAATGATCATAGCACTCATACTGACTATCATATGTATAAGAATTCTTATGAATGGCGTTAAACTTTACGACAGACAAGGATTATTTATATGCATGGGTGTATTTGCAATGCTTATGACACACTGCATAATGAATATAGGAATGGTGCTTAAAGTAATGCCTGTAATTGGTATACCGCTTCCGTTTTTGAGTGCCGGCGGTTCTGCAACATTAAGTATGTATATATCTATAGGGCTTGTATTAAGTGCAAGACAACATAGTATCAAGCCTAAAAAGTCAATATTTGAAATTTAAAAAATTATTCTAATAACAAAAACGAGCCTGTCCGATGATAAAGCATTTATCGAACAGGTTCGTTTTATTTTTTATTTTTCTATTTTGCACCTTTTTTCAAAAGAACCACACCAATAGTACGTAAAAATAATTTTACGTCAACCCAGAGTGTTCTATTTTCTATGTATTCAATATCTGACTCTACCCACTTTTCAAATTCAACCTCACTTCTGCCCTCACATTGTGCAGTGCAGGCAAGACCACCTTTTACAAGCAGACGATTCATATGTTCTGGCGTATACAGCACCACTTCACGTGGCAGCGGCGGACGTGGACCTATAATAGACATATCGCCACGCAGAATATTAAAAAGCTGTGGCAGCTCATCCAGAGATGTTTTTCTTATAAACTTGCCAAATTTCGTAATTCTCGGATCGTTTTCGCTTTTAAATGCTACGCCATCAGTTTCATTTTCCTTTTGAACCTGATAAAATTTTTCCTCTGCATCTACACACATCGAACGGAATTTATACATATGAAATATTTTTCCATTCCTTGTAAGACGCACCTGTGAAAAAATCGGCTTTCCGCCGTCCTGAAAAAACACTATAAGTCCAATTATTATCATTGGTATCAATAATACAACAATTCCACAAAATGATACGATTATATCGATCAAACGCTTAAAAAATGCATACATTAAACCGCCATTGACTTTAACATCACTACACTTTAATGTTTCTTTTACGCCCTGTGATAACAAATCAAGTGCATTCTCATCAAAGTCAAGTATGGGATAATCAGTTTCACCATAGGAATTTGCAGTATCTTCTGTTTTTATCGCTCCATCTTTATTTTTTAAGTTTTCCACCATTTCCACAATTCTCCTAAATAAAAAACAAATATCAAAAATCAAATAAAATAAATCACATTATAATTTCTATATTTTTATATATCAAACCCTTCTCTTATATATTTTATCAGACAATTTATATTTTGTCAAATGCTGTTGACAAAAAGCATTTTTACTGTTTATCTTTATAGCATATATTTATAATATACTGTTTCGTTTTCAACAATATTTAAATATTGTGTTGAAAACAGCTATACAAAACAATTATATAAACCCTAATATCATATAAAAAGGCTACTGCGATTTATAAAAAGAAATCAAACAGTAGCCTTTACTTTACTTTATTTTAATTAAATATTTTAAATTAAACATCCAAAGTAAACTTTTCACTGTATTCATCATACTTCTCCATGAATTGCTCATTATTTTTATGCTTTATATCATGAAGATATTCATGCGTATCAAATGTACCATTCTGTGCCTCCAGAACTGCAACTGCAATATTGGAACAATGATCAGCAGTTCGCTCAAAACTTGTCAAAACATCACTCAAAGCAAAGCCAAGTTCTTTTGTACAAACACCGCCCTGTAAACGTTTGATGTGTCTTCTCTTAGCCTTAAGAATAAGATTATCTATAACTTTATCAAGCGGTTCAACACAACCGGCAAGCTGTAAATCGCCTGTCTTGAAGCTCTCTGATGTAATATTCAATATTTCTTTTACTGCATCGGCTATCTTTTCAAGTTCCTTACTTGCTTCAGGTGAGAAAGCTGTCTTTTTATCATGCAGTTCCTTGCCGATTTTTGTAACACTTACTGCGTGGTCACCAATGCGTTCAAAATCATCTATGGTATGCAGAATTTTGGCGATTCTCTTTGAATCCTCTTCCGCAACACCTATTTTAGAAAGCTTCATCATATAAGTGCTTATAAGGTCTTGAAGCATATCAAGCTTGCGTTCAAATTCATCAATTTCCGCAGCACCGTCTTCGGTATAATCATTCATCAAAGATATACTATTAAGGAATGAGGTCTTTGCCAGCATACACATATCAACAGTAACATCAAATGCCTTATTTACTGCAACTGTCGGTACAGAAAGAGTACGCTCATCAAGAATAACTACACGTTTCTTATCTTCATCCTTATCACGTATAACAAAGTTGGCTATTTTTTCCAGCTGCTTTACAAAAGGCAGTAATATTGCCGTTGTGATAATATTAAATATGCTATGAACAATAGCGATCATAACCGGTGTTATGCTCCAGCTTATAAAAGCCCAATCGAACAAAACACTGCCAACACAGAACGGAATCAGGCATATAAGTGTTCCTAAAATATTAAACGAAAGGTGAACTACAGCAACTTTTTTTGCATTTCTGTTTACACCAATACTGGAAATAATTGCCGTCACACAGGTTCCTATATTCTGACCCATAATGATCGGAATTGCCATTCCATATGTAATTCCACCAGAAATGGAAAGTGCCTGTAAAATTGCAACAGATGCAGCAGAACTTTGAATAACACCTGTAAATACAGCTCCAATCAATACGCCCAAAATAGGATTTGAAAAAGCAGTAAGCAAATTTTGAAATTCCGGCATATCTGCCAGAGGTTCCATTGATGTTGACATAAGTTCCATACCAAACATAAGGATAGCAAAACCCATTAAAACATTGCCAATACTATGAAACTTCTCCTTTTTGCTTATCATAGTCATTACTATGCCAACAAGTGCAAAAAGCGGTGCAAAATTCTTAGGCTTAAGCAAATTTAGCCAAATAATATCACTGTCAATACCAGCCAAGCTAAGAATCCATGCTGTCAAAGTAGTTCCCACATTAGAACCCATAAGCACGCCTATAGTTTGTCCGAATTCCAAAAGACCGGAGTTTACAAGACCTACCAACATAACCGTGACAGCTGACGATGATTGCACAGCAATTGTCATAGCAGCACCGAATATCATTGCAACATATCGATTCTTTGTAATTTTATTCAGATTAGCTGTAAGCTTACCGTTTGACGATTTTTCCAGACCATCAGACATTACCTTCATTCCATACAGAAAAAAAGCAAGTCCGCCCAGAAGCGTAATAATTGAGAATATATCCATATTATAGTTTCTCCTTCCGTGAGAAAAATGGTTTTCCAGGGATAATCTCTGTTATTTTTAATTCTAACAGGCAGTGCTTAATATTAACTTAAAATAATCAAAAATATACTCTGATATTTATAAAATTCCAAAATATCAGAATGCATTTTCAACCAAAATAAGTATAACATAAAACCAAATAAACTTCAAGTATGTATTATAAATTTTCAAAAATATTTTTTTAAATTTAACAACACAAACAGTGTTGAAAATTGTGCATAAATAAAGAAAGCGGCAAAGCAGAAAATTCCGCCTTGCCGCTTTTTTGAGAGGAATTGTCATCTTGTGATGACTAATTTAGCCTATTGTTTTATTTATTATTATAAGTCACCCACTGATACCTGGCAGTCAGAGGAGTTGTGCCGTCAAATGGCTTAAGCCATGAATCAACACCTATTCCAGGCCATGTATTCATCATTATCTTTCCGGGTGTGGACGGTATATTACTTGTTGCTTTATAAACTTCTTTTCCATCTACATACCATGTAATAGAATCCGGCTGCCAATCAAATCCGTATGTATGGAATCCTTCAGAAGCATCAAAGCCAAGGTCATATATATATTCATGATTTCCTACTCCGTTTGTATAATAATTAAACTGTACCTTTGTAGTATCCTTGCCAAGAATTTCAATATCTATCTCATCCCAAGGATTATTATCAGATGGACCTGTGTAAGTAAAGAATGAAGAAACTACGCCATCATTCTTAATTGCCTGCATAGAAGTTTCATAATAACCATAGTGATAGAAATCCGTTGTACGATACTCACCGCCGGTATAATTATATTGTCCTGTAGCATCTTTGTCAATTGACAAGCTTAAATAGCCTTTATCAATCACAGCATTATTCGCTGTCCAAACACAATCAAAAGGATTACCGTTTGTCCAACCGTCAGATGCAATAAATAATGGTGTTGTTCCCTTTCGGAAATCTGCCACTGCTGTTGCAGATTCGTTCATTGGTGTGCCGTAATCTTTAATATCAGTAATAGGATCTGGAGTTTTATTATTATAAGTCACCCACTGATATCTTGCAGTCAGAGGAGTTGTACCGTCAAATGGCTTAAGCCATGAATCAACACCTATTCCAGGCCATGTATTCATCA